>JAYSSN010000306.1:0-8917 GCA_043720555.1 Rhodobacterales bacterium
TACCATGCGGACCGTGCCAGCGATGCCGTGGGGCTGGTCCGGGTGGCGGGGCTGATGGCAAAGGCGCGCGCCGAAGTGGCAAATTGCCTGTATTTCGACAATGGTGACCTGATCGAAGGCAGCCCGCTGGGCGACCATCAGGCGCTGTCCGCCCGGCGGGACCGTGCGGGCGTGCATCCGATGGTCGCGGGTCTGAACGCGCTGGGGTGCGATGCGGCGACGCTGGGAAACCATGAGTTCAGCTATGGTGTCCCGTTTTTGCGTAGTGTGCTTGCAGGGGCGGCCTATCCGGTGGTCTGCGCCAATATGCTTTTGCAACAAGGCGCCAGTCCGGACGGCGACCTGCCGATGCTGCCACCCTATGTGATACTTGAACGCCGGGTCGTGGATATCTGCGGCGCGCAGCATGAGATCCGGATCGGCGTTTTCGGGCTGACACCGCCGCAGGTACTGCAATGGGATGGCGCGCAGATTGCCGGGCAATTGCAGGCGCGTGACATGCTGGAGGCGGCGGCCCATGTGATTCCCCGCATCAGGTCAGCGGGGGCCGATCTGGTGGTGGCGCTGGCCCATACGGGGATAGGGTCGGACACGCCGGCCGGCGGCGGTGAAAATGTCGGGCTGTCACTTGCCGGTGTACCGGGCATTGATGCGCTGATCCTGGGGCACGAACATCAGGTGTTTCCATCAGCAGGTTTCGCCGGTCTGGACTGCGCAGATGCCGCTGCGGGCACGATGCGCAGCGTGCCCACGGTGATGCCGGGTACCTATGGCTCGCATCTGGGGATCATCGATCTGGATTTGCGGCGGTCCCGTGCTGGCTGGCATGTGATTGCGGCACGGTCCGAGGCGCGCCCGATCAGCCGACGCGATGCCATTGGCACGGCCGCACCGCTGGTGGCGGATGATCCGGCGTTGGCGCGGCTTGCCGCACCGGCGCATCAATCCGCGCGGCGCTGGATGGGGCGGCGGGTCGGGCATGCCGCCCGGTCGTTGCACAGCTACTTCGCCCTGGTGCACGACTGCGTGATGCAGCGCGTGATTGCCGATGCGCAGGCCCGCCACCTGCGCCGTATCCTGGCAGCTACCGACCTTGCGGATTTGCCCGTGCTTTCGGCCGTGGCGCCGTTCAAGACGGGCGGGCGTGGTGGGCCGGATCATTTTACCGATGTGCCTGCGGGCTCGCTGCTGTTGCGCCATGTGACCGATCTGTACATGTTCCCCAACACGTTTGCCGCCATTGTCCTGACGGGTGATGATGTTGCGCGGTGGCTGGAAACTTCGGTCAGCGCCTATGCGCAGTTACGTCCGGGTGTGCAGGATCAGCCCCTGATGAACCCGGCCTTTCCCGGCTTCGGGGTCGAGATGATTGCGGGCCTGACCTACCGGATCGACCTGACCGCGCCTGCGCGCTACGATCTGCGCGGTCACATGGCGGCGCCCGCGGCGCGGCGTATTCGTGATCTGCGGTTCGAAGGTGCACGGCTTGACCCCGCCGCACGCTTTGCCGTGGCCACCAACAGCTACCGTGCCGCAGTGGTGGCCGGACAAATGTCCATGCCGCCACAGATCATCGCGGGCGGCGGCGAGTCGAGCCGTGATGTCCTGCTTGACCACATTGCTGCGCATGACAGCATACCGGCGCCACCCCCTGCGGGCTGGAGTTTTGTGCCAGTCAGGCGGACCAGTGTGACATATGACACGGCACCTGCGGCCCGCCAGCACCTTGCCGACATTCCCGGTTTTGCGCCCCAACCGCTGGGCCTGACCGAAACCGGCTTTCTGCGCTTTCGGCTGCATCTGTGATCGGCTATTGCCTCGGTGCTTTGCATGGGGTGGCAAGATGTATGACGCAGTTCTTTTCGATCTGGACGGAACGCTGGTGGATACCGAAAGCATCGCGCTGCACAGCGGCATGGCGGCCTTTGTGGCCGTGGGGCAGCCGGTCAGCGTGGCGTTCATGCACAGCATGGTGGGCAAGGATCAGATGGGCACGCGGGCGGTGATTGTGCAGGCATTTCCCGACATCGACATGGATGCGCTGAATGCGCATTGGCGCGCAGGTTTCAACGACAGCGTGGCGCGGGAATTGCGGCTCAAACCGGGGGTAGAGGCGCTGCTTTCCGCGATTGACGTGCCGATGGCGGTCGTCACCTCGTCTGGCCGGGTCGAGGCGCATGCGAAAGTCGAGAAATCGGGGATCGCGGCGTTCTTTCGACTGATCGTGTCGGTCAATGATGTCACCCATGCCAAGCCTTCGCCAGAGCCGTTTCTGCTGGCTGCTGAAATGCTGGGGGTCGATCCCGCGCGCTGTCTGGTGTTCGAGGACAGCGATACCGGGGCCGAGGCCGCGCATCGCGCGGGCTGTATCGTCGTGCAGGTGCCCGACATGCAGCCGAGCACCGGGCCGTTCGCGCACCATCTCGCGCCCGATCTGCTGACCGGCGCGCGGATGGCCGGGCTTGTGGTGCCGTCGTCGAACTGAAAATTTCAGTACTGAAATTTTCAGTTGTCGGGGCTGGTCGCAGTCATGTCAGTGTCACTACCAGTGCGGGATCAAACAGCCATGGCGCCACGATGCCGCAGGTATCGGCCAGCGGCAGCAGGCTGTCGGGAACATCAATTCCGATCACCTCGCGCATGAAGGACCGCCGCTGCCCGCAGCGGTCCAGCACGGCGGGGTGGGCTGAGGCGAGCCGCATGCGCAGGGCGGCGTCGGCGATGACATAGCCATCCTCCATCCGGGTCGATCCATAGACCGGGTGACCGGGGATCACATCCATCTGCATCGCCATGCCCGAGGCAACCGGCAGGTCAGAGCCTGCAAAGATCGGGCTGCTGATCCATTCATCAAGGCCGATCAGGTGGCCGGGGTTCAGCGTGATGCGATAGGTTGCAAAGGGCAACGCCGCCTGCATGACGGCCCAGACCTGCCCCCCCGCAACCCCCGGACGCATCACGGCGCACCAGTCGGACATGGCCTGCACATAGGGAACGACGAAGGTTTCGAGATAATCCTGTGCAGTTGGCGGCAAGTCGTTGGCAGAGCGGGCAAGCCACCCTGCACGGCAAATGTTCGCCCCCCAATGGCAGACGTTGAAACCGATGGGCGAGCCTGCGCGCAACACCTGCCCTGTGGCGCCGGACAGTCCCTGATCGGCGCGGTCACCGGTGGCGAAGGTGAGGTGGCAGCCCAACGGCAACCCGCCGACCCCCGCTGCCTGCACCGCCTCGAAATCGGTCATGCCGGGGCGCAGGGCAAAGGCCAGGCGCCGCACTGCATGGGCGGCCATGTAATTGGCAAACTCCAGCCGGGCAATCTCGGCCGCATCCACCCGCGCGCGCAAGCCGCAGGCGGGGTGCATCATCAGGGGGGTGGCGTTTTCCACCCGGGCAGCAATAGCGCGCAGGGGATCGGCGAGGAAGGCCGGGATGTCGATGGCGGTGGCGGGATCGGCCACCTCATCCGGCCCGAACCATTTCCAGCCGATGGCCCCCACGGTGCAGCCTTGTGGCACGATGCTGTCCAGCCAGTCGGCCAGCCGTTTGCCGCCGCGCGGCTGCGACGGCAGCGACAGCGACGCGCAATGGCCGACACGGATGTCACCAGCGCGGACAAGCGGCGAGATTTGCGTGTAGGGCAGGCATTCGTTGCCCGCCAACAGCAGCGCCTCGGCTTCGGTCACGACCAGGACCGCCTCCTCAAAGCGGGGATCAAAGCCGGTGATCCAGTGCAGGTTGGCGGCATGTTCGCGGTCGCCGTAGATGACCAGCGCATCATAATGTCGTCCGGCGTGGCGCAGGGCGGCCAGTCGCGCCCGCGCCTCGATCAGCGAAAACGCGGGTGGCACGGCGGGCGCGCCGAAATCGGGCCAGTTGATCCGGGTCAGCTGTGGCATGGCTCCTCGGTTTGGGTCGGGGGCAGGTCAGGCGGTCAGCGCGGGCCAGCAATCCGGTTTGCGTGATCAAACGCACGGATCTGGCCAATTGTCACGCCCCCCGCAGATGGCCGACCGGCGTTCGCGGTGCGCACCGACCCATGGCGCGGGTGAGCGCCCGAGGCTTGCGAATCTTGTCAGTCAGCCCTATATCCCGGCGTGAGAGGTTGGCGCGGGCAGGCGCCTCGCCAACCCGGTCAGGTCCGGAAGGAAGCAGCCGCAACGAGACCCGCTTGGGTCGTGTTCAGCCTCTCACCCCCTTTGCCCGCGCTTTGGGTGTCGCAGGGCAAGGAATCCCCCGATGACAGACAGGCTTGCCGATCTGGGATGGTCCGGCTGGTTTCAGGCGCAGATCGCGGCGGATGATGCGGATTTGATACCCTTGCGCATCGCGGAAGTGCACCGCACCCGGATGGCGGCGCTTGGCGCGGATGGGCCGGTGGACATCGTCGCCCCGCAGCAGGACAGTGCCGCGTTTGCCGTAGGCGACTGGGTGCTGGTGAATGACGCAATGACGGTGCAACGGTTGCTGGACCGCGCATCGGTGCTGGACCGGATCACAGCGGCGCGGGATGGAACCGGGGCGATGATGCAGCTGATTGCGGCCAATGTGGATACGCTGTTCATCACCACAAGCTGCAACGCCGATTTCAACGTGGCGCGGCTGGAGCGGTATCTGGCGCTGGCGGCCGGGGCGGGAACAACCCCGGTGGTGATCTTGACCAAGGCTGACGGCACGGATGACCCGGAGGATTTTCGCCGTCAGACGCTGGCCTTGCAACGCGGCCTTGACGTCATCACGCTGGATGCGCGTGATCCGCAGGTGGCCGCAGAACTGGCGCCATGGTGCCGGGCGGGCCAGACGGTGGCGCTGGTGGGATCGTCGGGCGTGGGGAAATCGACGCTGACCCAGACGCTGACCGGCGAGGCAACTGACACGGCGGCGATCCGTGAAAGCGATGGGCGCGGGCGGCATACGACGACGCACCGGGCACTGCGACCACTGGCGGGTGGCGGTTGGATCATCGACACGCCGGGGATGCGGGCCTTGCAGCCAAATGCGCCAGAGGGCGTGGATATCGTATTCGAAGAGATCACCACGCTGATCGGCCAGTGCAAATTCCGTGACTGCGAACACGCCAGCGAACCCGGATGTGCGGTGCAGGCGGCGATTGCGGCGGGCACGCTGGACCCTGACCGGCTGATCCGCTGGCGCAAGTTGAAACGCGAAGACCACATGGCCAGTGCCGCGAAGGCGCAGGCGCATCAGCGCCGGTTTGGTGGCGGTGGAGGCGGCAAGAAGAAAAAAGGGCGATAGCGGCCGCGGTTTGCATCGGGTAACTTATAAATACATAATGATATCATGCATTCAGATGATATCTTCGGCGCGCGCCAATGCTTTTGAAGCATGACATCGTCGGGTTTGTGACTGCTGCATCAGATCGTTTTGCCCGAACTTTCAGTTGATGGGGTCCTGTGCGCATCCGCCCGTGCCACCAATGCCGCCATCGCGGGCCGTCGTTTGGCAAGATGGTTGGGCACAGGCCGCGAGCAACAAAACGAGGAAAAGGGCGATCTTGGGCGTCATGGCGTGTCATCCTCGGCATAGAAATAGCCACCAGCACGGAACCGCGATTGGCCCGGCATTGATTGCTGCAGGGACGCCGCGCGCGCATTGATGTCGTGCAAAAGCGCCATTTGACCTGCACGAAACGCGGCGTCGAGCGCGGCGACTGCTGCGGGGGCAAGCTGATTGTAATGCACCGCGCGTTCAAAGTGCGGGGGCGTGTCAGACAGGCAGTTCGCCACGGCGGCCATGAGAAAGTCGTGCCCATTGACGGCCAGGTAGCCCAACTGTTCGGCTCCGCCGGGGCGGGGTTGGTAGGCGGTGTGGGCGAGGGTCACGGTACCGTCCGGCGCAAGGGTCACGGTGCCAGCATCCAGTAATTGTTCCAGCACCGTCTTAGGGTGCACATCCCGCCGGATCGACAGCGCCAGCGTGTCGAACGAGACGTCCCCTTTGCGCGGCAACGGCCGACCGCCATAGGCAGGCTCGGCAAGCCAGCGTGCGACAAGGCGCGCCAAATGATTGACGGTCGGGGCAGGATCAGGTGCCTGCATCGCCCGCAGGGCCACGACATCGCGGCGCTGAAGGCCGGTCATCACGCTGATCCGGCTATCCGTTGCATCGCCGCCTGACAGGGCAATTGCTGCCTGCACGTAGTGCCGTTTCAGATATCGTGCCGCATCCGCAAACAATACCCCGCGCGCGACCAGAAGTCGTGACAGGGGGCTGAACAGGGCATCCATGACTCGTTGCATGTGTGCATTTTGCACATTTCATCTTGACGTGCCAATGATTTTATAGAATGTGTAATTTGCACATTTATGGAGGCTACCATGCACCGACACCTTGCTATTGCCATTGTCCTGCTGCTGGGGGGATGCGCGAATACCGTTCAGACCACATCGGGGGCAGCGTTTGTCAGCGGCCGTGATGGCGACCGTATCCGGCCCATAGACGCCGATATTGCGCGGATTGCAGCGGTGGAGCCCAACCTGCATTTCCCGGCACGCATTGGTGTGGCGCGGATCGTGAACGGGCAATTGTCCCTGCCATCGGCGGCAGAAGGGGAATTGTTGGCCGAGGTTGGCGTGCGCAATGCCGCCTTGGGTGAATTCGTGCAGATCAGCCCGTTGATCGCAGCAATGGTCGCGGGGGCCGATCCGGACGGCCAGCCTGACCACTATGGGCGCAGATCCGGCGAGGCCGTGAATGACATCCGCAAGACCGCCGCGCGGCAGCATCTGGACTACGTGCTGATCTATGAGATGGGCGCGCGCAGCCGTGAGACGGACACACCCTTTGCGCTGGCCGATGTCACACTGATTGGCGGGGCTTTCCTGCCCACGCGCAATATCCGTGTGGCAGGTGTCGGGCAGGCGCTGTTTGTGGACGTGCGCACAGGGTATCCCTATGGCACGGCGCAGGTGGCCGAAGACCTGTCCGGGCTTGGGCGCAGTTTCGGCGGCGATCGTCGCGCCGAACAACTGAAGGAACGGGCCACCGAAAAGGTGTTTGCAGCCCTGGTGCCTGAAGTGGAGGCAATGTTTGGCAAGCTGATCGCCGCGTCGGGGCAGTAACGGGCGATCAGATCAGTGGCCCCCATCCAGAAAATCCGCCTCCTGATCAGTGACGTCAAGGCCCATCGCCTCCATCCCGGCTTCCAGGTTTTCGGCCAGATGCGGCATGCCCATCAGGTAATCTTCGGTGGGGGTGGTCGCCTCTGCCCGTGCGGTGGCGACAGCTTCGTCAAACTCTTCTGCCTCGAACGCGCCGCGACCGACCCAGGCGAGGGCCACAAGGTTGGCCTTTTCATCATCGTTCAGGCCCGCGATGAAGGCGTGCACTTCGGCCTGGCCCCAGTTGCCTTCGCGGAATTGAAAGATGATCTGAACCACCTTTTGCGGATTAAGTTCAAGCATAATGTGCCTCCTGCATAGGGGCATGGTGAACCTTCGGCATCCGGGGTGCAAGCGCGGTGGACGAAGCCCGCCCATGGCCCTAGTCTGGCCCCCGCACGAATCCCGATGAGGCCCCATGACCGACGAATCCGCGCAAGGCTACCGCGTCCTTGCCCGCAAATACCGCCCGCAAACCTTTGCCGACCTGATCGGGCAAGAGGCGATGGTGCGCACGTTGAAGAACGCCTTTGCGGCGGACCGGATCGCGCATGCGTTCGTGATGACAGGCGTGCGGGGGGTGGGGAAAACCACGACCGCGCGGATCATCGCCAAAGGGCTGAACTGTATCGGGCCGGACGGCACCGGCGGCCCCACGACAGAGCCTTGCGGGCTGTGCGAGCCGTGCGTGGCGATCACCGAAGGGCGCCATGTCGACGTGATGGAGATGGATGCCGCTAGCCGCACAGGCGTGGGGGATATCCGCGAAATCATTGATTCCGTTCACTATCGGGCGGCCTCGGCGCGGTACAAGATCTACATCATCGACGAAGTGCATATGCTGTCGACATCCGCATTCAACGCGCTGCTGAAGACGCTGGAAGAACCCCCCGCGCATGTGAAGTTCATCTTTGCCACGACCGAGATCCGCAAGGTGCCGGTGACGGTGCTGTCACGCTGCCAACGGTTTGATCTGAAGCGGATCGAGCCGGAGGTGATGCTGGCGCATCTGGCGCGGATCGCGGCACTAGAGGGCACGGCGCTGGCCCCCGATGCGATGGCGCTGATTACCCGCGCGGCAGAGGGGTCCGTGCGCGATGCGATGAGCCTGATGGATCAGGCGATTGCCCATGGCGCGGGGGAAACCACGGCGGCGCAGGTGAGGGCGATGCTGGGGCTGGCGGACCGGGGCCGGGTGCTGGATCTGTTCGACATGGTGATGCGGGGGGATGCAGGCGGCGCGCTGACGGAACTGGCGGGGCAATATGCCGATGGGGCGGATCCGATGGCAGTGCTGCGCGATCTGGCGGAAATCGCGCACTGGGTATCGGTCATCAAGATAACGCCACTGGCGGCGGACGATCCCACCACGCCGCCGGACGAACGCGCGCGGGGCTTGGATATGGCGGACCGTCTGCCGATGCGGGTGCTGAGCCGCACCTGGCAGATGCTGCTGAAGGCGATTGAAGAGGTGGCGCTGGCGCCCAATGCCATGATGGCGGCGGAAATGGCGATCATCCGGCTGACACATGTGGCAGACCTGCCCGATCCGGAAACACTGATCCGCAAGTTGCAGGGCGCAACTCCGCCGGCGGCAGTGGCGCCCGCGGCGCACGCGGCAGTGACCCCCGCTGGCGGTGGGACACGCATGATGCAGGCGGTGGGGCAGGCGGTGATGGCGCAACCGGCCGAGGCGGCACTGACCATGTATGGCAGCTTTGATGCGGTGATCGACCTGATCCACACGAAAGACATGCGTCTGCTGATGGAAGTGGAAACCACGCTGCGGCTGGCCC
>JAYSSN010000307.1:0-3421 GCA_043720555.1 Rhodobacterales bacterium
GCGTCAATGCGCGTTCCTGCCCCACCAGTGAGCGGAAACCGCATCAACCCTCCTCCCCATTCTCCCGCATTGATGCCCACATACAAAAACCCACCATGCTGCAAGGTAGCCGAAGCATATCCCACTGAACCATAAGTGATTGATCGGCTCTCATTCGGAAGTCGGATCGCTTTAGCCGAAAGCATCAGGGGTTGCGGACCGCTGCAATCAAGGGTCAGGAATGGATCGCTCTCACTTTCAGTGAACTGGGTTACAACAGACCAGGCCCTTGGCTCGCCTGACCACAGGCGGACGATCTCATCAGTGGGATTGCTCGTCACAAGAAACAGATCATCACCGAGTGCACAAAAATCGCGCACGAGGGCTGGTGCCACAACGTCACTCCCGCTTTCCGCACCTTCCGACCAAGCCTGAAGTCGCCCGTCAGATAAAAGAGTGTAAAGAGTATTCTCATGGAAATCGGCAGTGACGACATACAATCGTTCCGTGCTTGATCCGATTTCTGTCGGGAGATCATCTTGCAACTCAGCTTCAGGAAGTTCAGCGAGGGTCAGCGGAACAGCAGGCACGGTAAAGCGCGACCTAGCAACTGGCTCGAAACTGACCGACTTCATTTCGTACTGCCAGATTTCGAGAACGCCATGCTCAGCAAGCAACTGTCCCAAATTGTCTACATCTTCGCCGTCTGAACCGGCCATTGCGTCCGTCGCCCGCGAGTAGGTGGCAAAGGCGTTGCCGAGCGGTCGAAGTGCCGGGTCATCCGACAACACGACTTCCGTAAACTCCGGGAGGTAAGCGTTAGGCAGGTTATATCGGATTCCATTGTAGCCAGCGATGTTAGTGGCTTCCATAGGGGTATACAGCAATGGGAGGACTTGATCTGTTCCGGCAGAAATAATCTCGTCTGCGCTGTCCCTTCTGGCCAACTCGGCGGCGGCCTCAACTGTGATAACAGTTGGCCCGCCCGGGCCTGCATTCACCGAATAGCCTTGTCCATCGACAAACAAGAAATAGTCACCGCCGCCGCGACCCGCAGACGACACGCGCAGCGCGCCGTCGTCGGCAAATTCAACGACTAATGTTTCAAGGCCACTGATATTACGCTCATAGGCGGCACGAACGTCGGCCATCGCAGGCCCAAAAAAAATCGAAAATATTGCGGCCACTGTCCAACGTAGTTTTCCCGCCCGCATGTGCTTCACTACCTCCGAACAGATTGCCGCTATCTGACATTGCGTCAGGAACTATAGCAACTCTGATTTCCAGCAAAGGAAAGGGTCTTGCATGCACTCTGATGTGAAACCCCTAATTTTCCCTTAACAAAATCCCCACACCCTAACCATATCAACCACTTACCCCCCATAACACACGTGTTACCCAAAAGAAAAACCCCGCCACCCTTTCGGATGACGGGGCAAATCTCAAGTCCGGCCGATCTAACCCGCCCGGAAAACCCGGGTCACTCGTCCCGGCTATCCATCGCATCCGAAAACACCGAGGCTGCCGAAAACTCTGCCGGTTCTGCCGCTGCCGGGGCCGCGATTGCGACGGCAATCTCCGCCTCTGCCCGCCGCGCGTCGATCACCATCTGATCGCGGTCCGCGGCGATCTTCTTCACGCGGCTCGTCGCCCCGCCGGTGCCTGCCGGGATCAACCGGCCGACGATGACGTTCTCTTTCAGGCCGACCAGTTTGTCCCGCTTGCCCTGCACCGAAGCTTCGGTCAGCACCCGCGTGGTTTCCTGGAACGACGCCGCAGAGATGAACGACCGCGTCTGCAACGACGCCTTCGTGATCCCCAACAAGATCGCCTCGGCGGAGGCTTCGCGCAGGCCGCGATTGCGGGCCTTCACGTTTTCTTCTTCCAACTCGCCCTTATCGACATGCTCGCCCTTCAGCAGCGTGGTATCGCCGCTGTCCAGGATCTCCAGCTTTTGCAACATCTGGCGCACGATCACTTCGATATGCTTGTCGTTGATCTTCACGCCCTGCAGACGGTACACATCCTGCACTTCGTCGATCATGTAGTTGGCAAGCGCCTCGATCCCCAGGATCCGCAAGATGTCGTGCGGGGCCGGATTACCGTCCATGATGTAATCGCCCTTCTGGACGAAATCGCCTTCCTGAACCGGAATATGTTTGCCCTTCGGCACCATATACTCGACCGAGCTAAGCGTATCATCAACCGGTTCAATCGTGATGCGGCGCTTGTTCTTGTAGTCTTTGCCAAAGCGCACATAGCCATCGGATTCCGCGATGATCGCGTGATCTTTCGGACGGCGCGCTTCGAACAATTCAGCCACACGCGGCAGACCACCGGTGATGTCCTTGGTCCGCGCGCCTTCGCGCGGGATACGGGCAATCACATCGCCGGCCTTGATATCCTGACCATCTTCGACCGACAGAATGGCATCCACCGACATCTGGTAGGAAATCGGATTGCCAGCCGCGTTGCGGACAGGATCGCCGGTAACAGGGTCCATGATGATCACTTCGGGCTTGAGGTCGTTGCCCTTGGTGGCCGACCGCCAATCCGACACGATACGCTGTGTCATCCCGGTCGCCTCGTCGGTGTCTTCGCGCACGGAAATGCCCGAAACCAGATCGACAAAGCGTGCAGCCCCCGCCTTTTCGGCGATGATCGGAAGGGTGTAGGGGTCCCATTCGAACAGTTTGGCACCACGCTTCACCGCGGTCCCATCCTTGACGTGAACCTTGGCACCGTAGGTCAGCTTATGTGCCGCACGTTCCTGACCCGCGTCATCAATGATGGCAACCTGCATGTTCCGGCCCATCACGATGAAATCGCCATTGGCGTTTTCCAAGAGATTGGCATTGCGGAATTCAATCTTGCCTTCCTGGCTGGCCTCGAGGAACGACTGCTGCCCGCCCTGCGCAATACCGCCGATGTGGAACGTCCGCATCGTCAGCTGTGTGCCGGGCTCGCCAATGGATTGCGCCGCGATGATACCCACCGCTTCGCCCTGGTTCACCAAGGTGCCACGGGCCAGATCACGGCCGTAGCACATGGCACAAACGCCTTCTTCGGCTTCACAGGTCAGCGGGCTGCGGATGCGGATAGACGCAACCGCTGCTTGCGCGATCAGATCGGCACGGCGTTCATCAATCAATTCACCACGGCCCACGATCACCTGATCGGTGGCCGGAACCATGATGTCATCTGCAGCAACACGGCCAAGAACACGCTCGGCCAGGCTGGAGACAACCTCACCGTCATTCACCGCGGCAACCGCCGTGATTGCGTTTTCAGTGCCGCAATCATGCGACCGCACGATGCAATCCTGTGCCACGTCCACCAAGCGGCGGGTCAGGTAGCCCGAGTTCGCCGTCTTCAACGCCGTATCCGCAAGGCCCTTGCGCGCCCCGTGGGTGGAGTTGAAGTATTCAAGAACGGTCAGACC
>JAYSSN010000308.1:0-3411 GCA_043720555.1 Rhodobacterales bacterium
TGGCATAGCCCAGCAGAACGATCAGCACCAATTGCGACAGACTGCGTTTCATTCGGCGTCCTCGAAGCGCGGCCTCGCAACCGAGAAACTGCAGATACTGGCGAAAATCGCAGATGCACCCAGGTCTCGGACGTTTTCCCAGCGTTGATCGTACGAGTCCGTTCCGGGATTGATGATTGCAGTAATGCTGTCGGCGGCAGCGCGGTTGCTTCCGGCGTCTGCAAGCATGAAAAGTTCGTTTGCGCGCCAGAACCAGAGAGCCGAACGAGCCGCATAGCGAGATGTGCCAAGCAGTTCCGGCTCGGCTTCAAAGTCGATCAATTCCCCAAACAATTGCGCATGATCTTCGGTGAAGGCCCGGTAATTCGCCCGTCCGGTGACCTGTTTCAGCCCGCGACCACGGTACCTCCACCCGTCGCCACTTTCGATATCACCATTGCCATTTCGATCAGCATAGGCGCGGTTTGCAATCGCTTCGTGATCTGCGGGTTGGTCGGCAGATCGTCCATAGAGCAGTGCGTCCTCCGGGTTGCGTCGGAAGTTGCTGAATATTGGGGCCAGTCGGTCGGCCCGATAGTCGAGGCTCTCTACAAGACGCAGCCCTTGTCCGACCTCCTGTAGCACCTGACCAAAAAAATGTGTGAGGCGATCCGGGCTGTCCAGGCGAGCTGTGACAATCTGAAGGTCGATTTCTCGTGCTATCTGCGCAAGACGGTCCGTATCAGCATCAGGGAAAACGGACGCCAGTCGATCACCAGTCAGAATGTCGCACACCGCGGCTTCGGGTATACTGGCCTGATCAATGATCGGTTCCGCAGTGCATCGACAGTTCCACCCTTGACCTGGATGCCCGCCTTCAGGGGGATCAGACCACGAGAAGACGAGGTCGTCATAATCGGAATGGGAAGCGCGAACCAAGGGTTCGTCGCGGCTTCGCCAAGTGTACCTTTCAATCTGAAGGGCTTCCGTCTGGAAGTAAGCGTTCAGTATCTCCGCATAACGAGCAATGATCGACGCAATGACCGGGTCATTGGGATTCACCACTACACCGATTTCGGTCAAACGGTCTGCAACCTCGCGCCGAAGTTGGTCACGGATGGGAGTTAAATCGACAGCGCTGATGTCGATCGAGACGCCGCTGGGAAGGGAGCGGTTCAGGCTGCCAACCGCTGCGGCAAGCGCATCATCGATGATGCCGTCGAGGAGTCGGTCTGGCACAACCGAGAACTTTGTTTCCAAATCAACAAGGCCATTCAACGCCAAGACGAAGGTGCTTTGCCCGCCTGACCTGATCCAAGTTGAGAATTTACTCTCGCGCAGCATTCTACCGTCGCCCCCAAAATATGGGGGTCATTCAACACGCTCGTAGTCAAGAAGTTGTTAACGTTCCGGTCGTATTGGCGGAGGCGGTGGGATTCGAACCCACGGAACGGTTCCCCGTTCGCTCAGTTAGCAACCGAGTGCTTTCGGCCTCTCAGCCACACCTCCGTTATGCTTCATTTAGCGGTGCCCGCTTGAGGGGGCAAGAGGGAAAGGGCCTTCATTGATCCTATGGATGGGCAATTCTGTCCGTCGTCCGACATCACCATCCAAGCCGCCCCCCAAAGCGCGTCGTGCCACCCTGCCGACGCACGGCGAACCTGCGCAGACGGCCCGGCCAGCCCAAAGCCCGCCGCCACCAGACGCCTTTCAGCCACTGAACAGAAAATGCAGCACATCACCGTCCTTGACCTCATAGGTCTTGCCTTCGACCCGGAACTTGCCCGCCTCTTTCGCACCCGCTTCGCCGTTGCCCGCGATGTAATCGGCGTAGGCGATGGTTTCCGACCGGATGAACCCCTTTTCAAAATCGCCGTGGATCACTCCCGCCGCCTGCGGTGCCAAAGTGCCCGCCGGGATTGTCCAGGCCCGCGCTTCCTTGGGGCCAACGGTGAAGTAGGTCTGCAATCCCAGCAGGGTGTATCCCGCCCGGATCAGCCGGTCCAAACCCGCCTCATGCAGGCCCATTTCCTCCAGAAACATCGTGGACTCGTCGTCGGCAAGCTGGCTGATCTCTTCCTCGATCCGCGCCGAGATGACGACAGACGCAGCCCCCTGCACCGCCGCCATGGCCGCCACGCGGGCTGATTGGCTGTTGCCAGATGCAGCCGACGCCTCTTCGACATTGCAGACAAAAAGCACAGGTTTTGCAGTCAGAAGTTGCAGCATCTCCCACGCGCGCGCATCGTCGGCCGTAACCTTCACCACCCGCGCCGGTTGCCCGTTTTCCAGCACTTTCAGGGCCATGCGCAACAGACGGTCCTGATCGGCGGCATCCTTGTCAGCCCCGCCGCGCAGCTTGCGCGCAAGGTTCGCCAGCCGCCGCTCGACCGACTCCAGATCGGCCAGCATCAACTCGGTTTCGATGGTTTCCGCATCGGCCACCGGGTCGATCCGGCCTTCGACATGGGTGATATCGCCATCCTCGAAGCAGCGCAGCACATGGGCAATCGCATCGCATTCCCGGATGTTGGCCAGAAACTGGTTCCCCAGCCCCTCGCCCTTGGAGGCTCCCCGCACAAGGCCGGCAATATCCACGAACGTCATTCGCGTGGGGATGATCTGTTTGCTGCCGGCAATCGCCGCCAGCTTGTCCAGCCGCGCATCCGGCACCGCCACCTCGCCCACATTGGGTTCAATCGTGCAGAACGGGAAATTTGCAGCCTGTGCCGCCGCCGTACGGGTCAAGGCGTTGAACAGGGTTGACTTTCCCACGTTTGGCAACCCGACGATGCCCATCTTGAAACCCATGTGACCCTCCATTGCGGACGGCTGCTTTTACGGGGGCCACGGCGCAGGATCAAGGTTCCGCGGCTCGCCGGATCGGTTTATCCTGCGCCGCCATCGCAGAAGCGCGACATGGGATTTGCACCTTTCCTTCATTTTCAGCGCAACTGCGCCGAGGCCACCGATTTCTACGCCAAGATTTTAACGCGACCGAACGCACGGTCCAGCGGTTTTCGGATGCGCCCGCAGATGCGGGGACACCCGCGTCCGACACGGTCATGTATTTCTATATCATGACGGGTGACACGGTGCTGATGGCGTTGGACGTTCCAGACGGCATGGCGGGCGATGCACAAAAGGCCGTGACCATCAGTTGGGACGTGGCGACCGTGGTCGACGGTCAGGCGATTTTTGATCGCCTGGGCGAAGGCGGGGCGCCGATCATGCCTTACGGCAAAACCTTCTGGGCCCCGGCTTCTGGTATGATCCGCGACCGCTTTGTCACGGTGTGCATGGTATCGGCGCGGGCTGCCGGGTGACGCCCGAAAGCACGCTCACTTGATTTCCGCGCGCCTTTCCGGCAGGTCTGCGGCGAGACCCCGAAAGGACGCCTGATGACCCGGATTGATGACACCTTTGCGCGCC
>JAYSSN010000309.1:0-3408 GCA_043720555.1 Rhodobacterales bacterium
ACTCGGCATGTTCACCCAACGGATCGCCGGTCTGGATACCATCGGCATCGGCACCAACCTTTACGACCTGCATTCCGCCCGCGAGAGCATGGACCACACCTCGGCCGCACGGGTCTGGCCACTGATCAAGGATGTGATGCGGAGTCTGGATCGCTGAAATCGCAGGCTATGCCGCGACAGCGGGCCCTGCAAACGAAACCAACACTATCGTTCAATGAGGAGGAAAAAATGCAATATCTCTCACAATCTCTGGGGCTTGCCACGTCGGTCGGGAAACGGGCCGCTCGTGCGGCGTTGATGACATCGGCCGTTCTGGTCGGGTTTGGGTCGCAGGCCTTTGCCGAAATCATCGCCAAGGAAGACATGGTGATGGTGGTTTCGGTCATCAACACGACCAACCCATACATGATCTCGAACATCGAAGGCGCCAAGGCGCTGTCGGCGGCGCTTGATATCCCGCTGGAGATCGTGAACTCCGACAACTCGTCGCAGACCGGGATCTCGAACATCATGGCGATCCTGGCCAGCGGCAAGAAGCCTGTCATGTTCGTCAACACGGTGGCCAGCTCTGACGCGCCGACCATCGTGAACGCGGTCGAACAGGCGGGCGGCTATGTGACGATCTGGTGGAACAAGCCCGACGACTTCAAACCGCAGGACGAAGGCGACCATTTCGTTGCGTTCCAGAAGATCCCGGGCATTTCCTCGGGTCGGTGCGGCGCGCAGGCCATCGGCGATGCGCTTGGCGGCAAGGGCAATGTCGTGATGCTGCCCGGCGTGCAGGACAGCACCACCAGCCAGACCCGCGTGGCCGGATTCAAGGCAGAGATGGCCGAAAAATATCCGGGCATCACCATTCTGGAAGAACGTCCCTCGAACTGGGACCCGCAACTGGGTGCCCGCAACGCGCAGGATCTGATCGTCAAATACGGCAGCGACATCAACGGCGTGTGGAGCGCGGATGACGGCATGCAGATCGGCGCGATGCAATCGTTCGAAAATGCCGGCATGCTGGACAGCGTCAAGTTCGCCTCTGACGGCCTCTATCCGACCACGATCGAGGACATCAAGTCGGGCCGCGGCAACAATGCCATCGTCGGCGAGACGTTCCACCGGGGCTACATGGCCTCTGCGGTCGGTCTTTATACCGCCTATCTGGCGGCCACCGGTGAAATCGTGCCGAGCGAACTGCCCCCGGAAAAGCGCGACAGCCTCTTTGCGCTCAGCTGCGTGAATCCTGGCAATATCGCCGAGTATCTGCAGTATGATGAACCGGACGCGCCGGCAAAGTTTGTGGAACGCCTGCTGGCAAGCGGCCCGTGGGAAACCGACCCGATGCCGCTGGTTGGTGGCGGGCCGGAAGTGATGCCGTGATCTGACGGCTCTGAAACAAACGCATGCGGCCGGAACAGACTGTTCTGGCCGCATGCCCTGCAAGACCCTCCGGATTGAAAGAGGTAGCCCATGAGCACGACGCTCCGCAGCGATGAAGGCACGGTTAACGACGCCAATGCCACATCAACGGCAGGCGGCGAGGGTCTGCGGCACTTCATCAAGACCCACAAGGCACCACTCAGCCTCATCCTGTCGATGGCGGTGCTTTTCCTGATTTTCGCGTTTCTGAACCCGCGTTTTGCCAGCGTGCAGAACCTGCAGAACGTGCTGTTCCAGATTTCCGTCCCGCTGATCATCGTGGTGGGCACAACGATGGTGATCCAAATGGGATCCATCGACCTGTCGGCGCAGGGCGTCATGGGGGCGGCCGGAATGGCCTGGATCCTGATGTCGCCCAACTCGCGCCTGGATATGGACATGGCGGTCTGGGCCTGGCCCGTCGCCATTGGCATCGGCGCCGGTCTGGGGCTGATGTCGGGCGTCGTCTATGCCAAACTGCGGGTGCCGTCTTTTGTCGTGTCGCTTGGCACCTGGTACGTCGGCCTTGGCATTGCGATCATCCTTTATGGCAATGACCTGTTGCCGTCGCTGACCGACAAGGTTCTGGCCCGCTGGCCGACACGGCTGACGCTGGGGCTGCCCAATTCGTTCTGGCTGGCGGCGTTTGTCATCCTGATTGGCGTGCTGATTGCGAACTACACCCGTCTGGGCCGCGGACTGCTGGCCATCGGCAACAACGAAGCCGTCGCCCGCAGCAGCGGCATCCCCGTGACGCGCTACAAGATCGCGGCGTTCGTAATTGCGGGCACGCTGAGCGGGATAGCGGGCATCCTTGCGACCATGCAGCTGGGGTCCGGGTCGCCGGATATCGGCTACGGACAACTGTTCACCGTCATTCCCGCCGCCGTCATTGGCGGAACCGCGCTCAGCGGTGGCGAAGGCGGCGTGATGCGCTCGGCGCTTGGCGTGGTGCTGCTGATCGTGCTGAACAACGGTCTGGTGCTTGCGGGGGTCGATCCCGATTACCAGCAGGCGGTGTTCGGCTCGATCCTGATCGTGACCATCGTTGCCGTCGCCTGGCCGCAGCGCGGACGTTTGAAGGTGGCGAAATGACAACCGACACGGTCCTGAAGCTGAGCAACATCAGCCGCACCTTCGGCACGGTCAAGGCCGTGGACTCGGTCTCACTGGAGATCAGGCGGGGCGAGGTTGTGGGTCTGGTCGGCGAAAACGGTGCCGGCAAATCGACGCTGCTGAAAATCCTGGCCGGGATCGAACGGCCCGATCACGGGCGGATGGAGATCAACGGCAAGTCGGTGAAGTTTTCTGGTCCACAAGATGCGCAAAGGGCCGGGATCGGCATCGTGCATCAGGAGCAGTCGCTGTTCACCAACCTGACCGTGGCCGAGAACATCGACATCCACAACGCCGATCGCAGCGGGCTCAGCCGATATGGCCTGCAGAACTGGCCGCGCCTGAACCGCGAGGCAACGGCCGCGCTGGACAAGATCGGAGTGCGGCTGGACCCTAGGGCGCTGGTGGGCGATCTGTCGTTTGTCGACCGCCAGATGGTCGAGATTGCCCGGGCCGTCCGTGTCGATGAAGCCGCCCACATCACGCCTCTGATCATTCTGGATGAGCCGACGGCGGTGCTGGAACAGGCCGAAACCGCGGTGCTGGAGCGCGAGGTCCGCAAGCTGCGCGAATTTTCCAGCGTCATCTTCGTGTCGCACCGACTGGACGAGATCATGCGCATCTGCGACCGGGTCGTGGTGATGCGCAACGGAAAACTGGTCTGCGATGTGCACACCAGCGACATCACCAAGGAATTCCTGTTCGATGCGATGGTTGACGAGCCCGCACATGTGACCACGAAACCGCGCTCCACAGCGCCCTTTACGTCCGAACCGGCGGTCGAGGTGCAGGCGCTGACGCGCAAGGGCCAGTACCGCGACGTCTCGTTTATCGTCCATCCCGGACAGATCGTGGCGCTGGTGGGCACCAGCGGCTCGG
>JAYSSN010000310.1:0-28640 GCA_043720555.1 Rhodobacterales bacterium
GCCCGCATCGGTTTTGGCACGCGTTGTGGCGTGGTGATGTGTTGCCTCAGCCCAGCATCCACCGGTTATCCGAACCGATAGCCGATCCGGCCTTCCTCCATCACCACCTCGACCGAGGTCATCTTTTCGCCCGATACCATGCGGCTCAGCACCTGACGGGACAGATCGGGGAGGATCGAGTTGGTGATGATGTTGTCGATCATCCGGCCCCCGGAGTCGGGATCGCGGCATTGGTCTACGATATGTTGCAGCACATCGCCGCCGTACGACATCACGGCGCCATGTGCCCCTTTCAGGCGTTTTGCCACGGCCCCGAGTTTCAGTCTGGTAATCCCGGCGAGCACTTCGGTGCCCAGCGGGAAGTACGGAATCGTCACGATGCGGCCCAGAAGGGCGGGCGGAAACACCTGTTGCAGCGGTGGCCGCAGGGCGGTTTCGACCTGTTCGGGGTTCGGGGTGACATTGCCGGCCTCGGCCATCGCCATGATGACCTCGGTGCCGACGTTGGATGTCAGCAGGATCACGGTGTTCTTGAAGTTGATCGGGCGGCCATTGCCGTCTTCCATGATGCCTTTGTCGAACACCTGAAAAAACAGCTCGTGCACGTCAGGGTGGGCCTTTTCGATCTCATCCAGCAGCACGACCGAATAGGGCTTGCGGCGCACGGCTTCGGTCAGGCGGCCACCTTCGCCATAGCCGACATAGCCGGGGGGCGCGCCTTTCAGCAGCGACACGGTGTGGGCTTCCTGGAATTCAGACATGTTGATGGTGATGATATTCTGCTCGCCGCCATAAATCGCCTCGGCCAAGGCCAGTGCGGTTTCGGTTTTACCCACGCCGGACGGGCCGCAGAGCATGAAGACGCCGATGGGTTTGTTGGGGTTGGACAGGCCCGCACGGCTGGTTTCGATGCGTTTGGCGATCATCTTCAGGCCGTGATCCTGCCCGATGACACGTTCGCGCAGGGTGTCGGACAGGCGCAGGATGGATTGCAGTTCGTCTGCCACCATGCGGCCTGCGGGGATGCCCGTCCAGTCCGAGATGACCGATGCCACGGCCTGTTCATCGACATGGGCGTACACCATGCGGTCATCGGGATTGGTGCCCTCAAGGCGCGCCATGGCGGCGGTCATTTCGGCGCGCATCGCGTCCGGGTCTTCGGGTTGGCCCAACACGGCGGCGCGCAGGCGCAGGATGTCATCGACGATGGTCTTTTCAGACTCGTACTTCACCTCGAATGCGGCAAGATCGACGCGCAGTGCTTCGGCCTGTTTTTCCGCCTCGGCGATACGTTCGGACGCGTCTTCGCCAAGGTCGCGCTGGGCGGTCTTGCCTGCGATTTCCGTCTCTAACGCGGCGATTCCGGCACGCAGATCGGCGATGCGGGCCGGGGTGGCGGCCTGCGAGATTGCGACGCGGGCGCAGGCCGTGTCGAGCAGGCTGACTGCCTTGTCAGGCAGCTGGCGCGAGGGGATGTAGCGGGCGGACAGATTGACGGCGGCAACGATGGCGGCATCGGAAATGCGCACGCCATGGTGTTTCTCCATCGGGGCGAGGATACCGCGCAGCATGTAGGCACATTTCGTGGTGTCGGGTTCGTCGACATTCACCGGCTGAAAACGCCGGGTCAGGGCCGGGTCTTTTTCAAAGTAGGTGCGGTATTCGGCGAATGTCGTGGCCCCGATGGTGCGCAGGGTGCCGCGTGCAAGTGCGGGCTTCAGCAGGTTCGCGGCATCGCCGGTGCCCGCAGCCCCGCCCGCCCCGATCAGGGTGTGGGCCTCGTCGATGAACAGGATGATCGGGGTGGGGCTGGCCTGGACTTCGTCGATCACCGAGCGCAGGCGCTGTTCAAATTCGCCTTTCATCGACGCACCGGCCTGCATGGCACCGATATCCAGCGCATGCAGACGGATGCCTTTCAGCGCGGGGGGCACGTCGCCAGAGGCCAGACGCTGGGCGAAACCTTCAACGACGGCGGTTTTGCCAACACCCGCCTCACCCGTCAGGATCGGGTTGTTCTGGCGCCGACGCAGAAGGATGTCGATAATCTGGCGGATTTCGTCATCACGGCCCACGACCTTGTCCATCCGGCCGGATTCCGCCTCGGCCGTCATGTCCTGCGAAAAGCGGCCCAAGGCGGTGCTGGCGGCCTTGCCGGTGGCACCGGCTGTAGCGGCGGCGGCAGAGCCGGACGTCAGGCCCGAGCCATCCATCGGGCGCATATCCTCTTCTTCAGACCCGGCCCAGAGGACGCGGGCATCGCGGCTGATCTGATCGGCGCTGATGTCGGCAAAGACGGCGGAGTAGCGCAGCAGATCGCGCTTCAGGTTCTTGTCGTTCAGCAGGGCGACAAGGGCGTGGCCGGTGCGGATCTGCACCTCGCCGAAGAACAGGCTGGCGTAGGTCCAGCTGTGGTTCAGCACCGACGACAGACCTTCGGAAATGCCGGGGCTTTCGGTGACGTTCTTGTCCAGCGCGGCCATGGCGCGGTCCATGTCTTTCAGCACGCGGCTACGGTCGAGTTTCAACTCGTTCAGGGTAACCGAGATGTCGGAATTCTGGTTGGCGATGACGTGGAACAGCCAATGGCAGACCTCGACATTGCGGTTCTTTTCGCCGCGCGCCTGACGCATCCCCTGCAGGAAAGCGTCATAGCCCAGGCGGTTCATCTTGCCTGCGTATTTTTCAATATTGATTTCGGCCATAACGGGGTTCCGATCTATGCAGCTTCGGGGGTGTTGAGGGGCAATGCGTAGCTTGCGCCGGGGATAAGCCCGGTGCGGTCGGCAGGGGGGGCAAGGCTGGCGACCCAGCCGAGTTCGGTGGTTTTTCCCAGGACGGCGGCGGGCATTTCATGGGCAGGGATCGACAAAGCAACGTCGACATCGACCGTGCGGCCCACATACCAGCGGATGATGGCGTGCAGCCGGGCGTGCAGCGCGCCACCGGGCAGGAAATCGCGGTATTCGCGCAGTGACCGGGTGCGCAGGTTCAGCCTGATCTTGTCGTTTACGGTGGGCACCCGCGCGCCCAGATACATGTCGCGGCCCAGGGTGCTGCCCGATTGGCCCAGACGGTTGCAGTTGTCGGATTCCAGCACCATCCAGGACAGCATGTGTTCTTCGATGCGCACATCGGCGGCAAGATCGATCGCCAGCATCTGTTCCAGCCGCTTGGGGCTGCGCACGCGGCCCATGGCAAGGGGGGCGAGGTAGATCTTGTTGATGTCGGGCAGCACATCGCGGTTTTGAAACGCCGGTGTGCCCATCCCGATCAGCGCGCCGATATAGTTGCGAAAGCGATCACCGCTTGCATGGTCAAACTGGGTGATCGCGCGCACGTCTGACCATGACCGGAAAAACAACTGCAAAAAGCGGGTGGCAAACACATCGGTGAAAGCGACAAAGGCGCGGTCGCCCTTGTCGACCCAGCGCTTCACCTCTTCCGTCGTGTTCAAGGGCAGGGCGCCTTGCGGGCCGAAAAAGCCAAGGATGTTGTTGCGCACCGAGGGGCGGTTGCCAAAGGTCACGTCGGACAAATCGGATTCAGGAAAGGCCAGTGACGGGTCCTGACCGATAGTCACGACCTCTTCCTTCAGGGTGGTGTTCTTGCCGATGCGCGGGCGGCCTTTGGCCTGGCGCTCCATCACCCGCAGCAGGGCCAGAAAACCATAGGTTTCGGGTGCCGGGGCCGTCATAACAGCGGCCCTGTTCCGGTGCGGGGCGGGAAGGCCACGATCTGCCCCCGGTCGGACGACACGATGACGGTTTGAGTAAAGCTGTTGACGGACGCATACTCGGCAAAGAACCGGTCGAGCACGGCCCCCAGAAGGATGATCCCGCTGCCTTCAAAGGCCGCGTCATCCATGGTGACCTTCACCTCGATCCCGCGGGCGGCAAAATAACCATCACCTCGCCGGATCGACCGGATGATCGGCCGGGTCATCACCGTCAGGAGGCCGCGCAACTGTGCCTCGGTCGTGGTATCCAGCGGATCGACGAACAACGACAGGATTTCGCGCACGGCGTCGGCAACATCCTTGGCATCGCCCACATCCAGGGCGAAGTGCGACATGGACAGGTACGAAATCAGACGCCAGTAATTGTCGCCCGCGGTCATGCGGTGCGGCCCCAGACGTTCCAGTTCGGCCAGCGATTCACGCGGGCGGGTCGGGCCTGCGACGCAGCCCAGCGTGACCGTCACGTCTTCGCACATAAAGAAATCATCCGGGCCGGATGCAAGCGGAAGATCTTCGGGCAGGTGGCGGTTGGAACAAAGCGACCTGATCTGTAACCGCTGCGCGCGGGTGGTCGTGTCGGTTTCGGGTTCGTAGATCGTGATGAAGGTTTCGGTGCCACGATACCGCTTTGTCGATCCGAAGCGGCGTTCCTTTTCAGTCAGGCGGCGCAGTTTGCGGCGGGTGGTGTAATACAGCGCCTCGGACGGTTTCACGCCGCTGGGCGGCAGGCCATACAGCGGAAACACAGGCACCCGCGCCTGCACCGTGGCATAGTGGGCATAGACGGCGGTGATCTGATGAATTTCGTAATGCGTGATCGGGCTGCTGTCGGGCGTGACCACGAATTCATGGCGCTTGCTGTCCAGCCGGATCTGGCTGGCGGTTTCTTCAAACAGGTTCACGGCGGCCGCTGTGTTCAGGCTGAAATCCCTGGCCGACATGCGCGCGGCAAGGTTCACGTTGCTGCTGCCGAATTCAAACACGATCTGCGCCTCGCCCGTGGTAATGCGGCTGAGGTAGGGGCGCAAACCTGTCAGGCGAAACCCCAGAAAGCGGCGGGGGAAGGCGAACGCCTCGCGCAGACGGGCGAAACCCGCGAATTCGCGCCGGTCACGGGGGAACAGGGGCGCGTCGCCATCCAGCCCGATCTGCTGCACCTGGTTCGGGTTCAGGCGCATGAAAACGGGGTCGCCGTGTTTGTCCAGCGTGCGGATCGAGATGCGCTTCAGATCGCAGAACAGCTGTTCATAGAGCGCAATGGCATCCGGCAGATCGGCGGTCAGGTAAAACGGCAGATCGTCAACCATCACCTCGGACAAGGGGCCGCCCGCGGCAGTGGCGCTGGCATCGAGGGGGCGCATCAGACGCAGCACCATGCCGGCACGGGTGCCGGGCGCCACGTCTTTTTCACCAAGCGCCATGATCGGCGCGGGGCTGGGGTGATAGGTCGCCCCCGCAATCACCAGCGGCCAGATCGACAGCCGTTCGCACAGGCGAAAGCGGCAGGACACGCGCTGATCGGCATCGACAAAGCGGGCGTCCAGATAGGATCCGACATCGAAGTGCAGACCGTTGACCAGATCCTTGTTGGCAAAAGGCGGATTGGCCGAAACCAGGATGCAGGATGGTGTGGGCGCCAGCGAATCCGGAAAGATCTGGTTCAGGACTTCGGCGCTGAAGTTGCGAAATTCCTCGTCCATCTTCAACTGCACGCGGGCCGCAAGGAAGGCAGAGCCTTCCAGCAGGCCCGCGACGGCGGGGTCAAGATTTTCCTTCACCAGCCCGCCCAGACGGTCGGCAATACCGGGATATTCGCGCGCAAATTCGGCCGAGCGTTCATACAGCAGGGCAAGTTCGCGGTTATAGCTATCGCGGAAGGCCTTTTTCACGTCTGCACCCGCAGCCGTGTCATCTGAATTTTGCCGGCGCCCATATCAACCTCGGCCACGAAATCGAGCGGGACATCGACCGGGCTTGCCACCATATCGGCGCTGATGTCGAAGGTCAGGCGCTGGCTGACCGATCCGGCATCCTTGTTGACGTTGATTTCGATGGTCGACGCAATCAGCCGGGGTTCGTTGCGGATCAGGGTATCACGAATGAAACGCGCCATTTCACCAGTGGCAAACGCCTTGTCCGACAGCGCCGACAAATCACAAAAGCCGAAATTGATGATCGACTTCCTGATATAGGGATAATCGTCAAGATCGACGATCGCATCAAGGCTGATGGTGTTCATCAAACTGCCCAGATCGGTCGACAGGTGGCGACGCAGGGTTTCTTCGTTGGTGCCTTCGCGACGTTCCTTGCTGCGCTGGGTCACCTCGCGGTCACCATCGCGATAGGTCGCGCGACCATCCTTGCTGTCGCCACGTTCGACGGCGGCGCGAAAGACGTGCATCAAAGACACCTGCTTGCGGTCCCGCGGTGCCCCGGCGTCAGATGAGTGAGGGCTTTTACGCAGGCTCATGGCAGGCGGTCACCTTCGTGCCGGCGTGTGTGGCAGCGGGGGAAAATGGTCAAACGAATGAGGCACCTGCGCAAATAACATCCCTTCCGCAGCAAAGGCTCAACTCGGCTGGCAGGTCACCCCGCCAGCCGAAGTGTTATCAGATCACGAACTCCACGCCGCGTTTGCAGCAGCATCCCAACCCGACAGCGCCTCGGCGCCAGCGACGCCGGTTGCCTCTTGCAGGGTGTAGGTGATTTCAAACTTGCGGAAGTTCAGAGTCAGGTTTTCCTGAATCCGGTCGAGACCGTCCTTCGAACCACCCGTGCTGTATTGCACAACCATGATGTTCTCGAACTTGATCTTGAAGTATTCGACCGGCGCATCGCCGCCCGATTTGCGCACTGTCAGCAGACCGGTATCAATATGGGTGCCGTCGGCACATTTCTTGATCAGATCATTCGATGACAGGTCGACGTACTTCGTCAGGTTGAGGTCACCCACATTCACCTTGCCGCCGCCGCCGCCGGCACCCATGTGCGTCGTACCGCTGTTCGACATGCCCCAGGACCAAGCAAGAATATCGATCTTGTCAGCATGCACGCTGTCTTGTGATTCACCTTTGATGTTGTTGGAAAGTTCCAGAAAAATATCTACGGCCATATCTTCGCTCCTTGTTTAAGTATGGCAAGTTCAACATATGAACGGCGGTACTATTTCCCGCCGGGTAGTTTCGAAACCAGACTCATGCCGATATCCATGCCTTCCATCTGGAAGTGTGGCTTGAGGAAAAACTTGCCCATGTAGTAACCGGGGTTCTCCTCATCGGCGATGACCTGGACGGTTGCCCCCGCCAGGGGCTTTTTCGCTTTCTCTTTCTCGGTCGCGCTTTCGGGGTTGGCCGTGACGTACTTATTGATCCAGCTTTGAAGATCTTTCTCCAGCTGAACCCGGTCAGGGCTCGTGCCGATTTTATCGCGGACCATGCACTTCAGATAATGACTAAAGCGCGAGACGGCGAAGATGTAGGGCAACCGCGAAGACATGTTGTCGGAAGCGGTGGCCAGATCGTCCACATATTTCTTGGGACGATACAACGACTGCGCACCAATAAAGGCCGCTTTGTCGGTGTGCTTGCGGTGGATCAGGCCGATAAGACCGGCCTTCGACAGCTCGCCTTCGCGACGGTCGGTGATCGACACCTCGGTCGGGCATTTCAGGTCTTTCGACCCGTCGCCCGAATCGAACGTGTGGGTGGGCAGGTTCATCACCTCGCCCCCCGACTGCACGCCACGGATGCGGACGGTCCAGCCATGCTCCTTGAACGCGCGGTTGATATTGGCGGCCATAGCATGGGCTGCGTTCATCCAGGCATAGAGCCCGCCGGCGTGGCCATCTGTTTCTTCTTCAAAGTGGAACTCTTCGACGACTGCGGTGCCGTTCTGGCTGTAGGGTTCGCGCGACAGAACACGCGGCATCACAAGCCCCAGATAGCGCGAGTTTTCCGAATCGCGCATGGTGTTCCAGGCGGCATAGTCGGGCGTTTCAAAGATTTCCGACAGGTCGGGCGGATTGCCGATTTCAGTCCAGCTATCGAGGCCAAGCAGCGTGGGATTGGCCGCCGAAATGAAGGGCGCATGCGAGGCTGCGGCGATCTTGCCCATGTCACGCAGCAGGTTCACATCGCCGGTGGACTGGTCAAAGTAGAAGTCACCGATCAGGCAGCCAAACGGCTTGCCGCCCATCGTGCCGAATTCCTGTTCGTAGACCTTCAGGAAGACCGGGCTTTTGTCCCACTTGGCGCCGGGATAGCGGCGCAGTTCGGATTTGAGTTCGTCCTTGGAGACGTTCATCACCTTGACGCGCAGGCTGGCGTCGGTTTCCGAGTTGTTGATGGTATAGGCCAGGCCCCGCCAGCTGCTTTCGATCTGCTGGAACGTCGGCGCATGGATGATCTTGTTGACCTGTTCGGTCAGCTTTTGGTCAATTTTGGCGAGCATCGCCTGTATCGTGTCGATCACATCATCGGCGATAACCGATTCATCGGCCATTGCCTCGCGTACCAGCGCGACAATGGCGTTATCGACCTCTTTCGCGGCCTCTTCGGTGCGCGGTTTGATCGTCTGCTTGAGGATGTCGGAAAACTCGTCAAGCTCTGCCAGACCGCCGCCGACTTGGGCTTCTTGTTTCTGTGCGTCGTTCGCCATGTTCAATCCCTGTCTTCAAATGCGTCATCGTGCCTGATACCAACTGGCACGTGGCTATTCTTCTTTTGCCTCGCGGGCACCGCGCTCGGCCAGTGCGGCCATCAGGTCGGGGTCGTTGAGAAGGGCGCGGATATGATCCTGCGCCTTGGATTTGCCGGTCATGTAGCGGGCAAGGTTTGCGAGTTGCTCGCGCGCTTCGAGCAGCTTGTTCAGCGATGGCACCTGCTTGGCAATTGCCGCAGGGCTGAAATCGGCCATGCTGTTGAATTCGAGGCTGACGCCCAGCTTGCCGCCGGCCGCCGGGTCCAGCGTGTTTTCCACGGTGAAGGACACCGCCGGAGCCACGCTTTTCATGTAGTCATCCAGCGTGGAGCCGGTGACGTCAGAAAAGCCACGGTCGGCCATCGCGGGCTTTTCAACCTTGGAGGCATTGCCCGACAGGTCGGACATCACGCCCATCACGAAGGGCAGTTCCACCATCTTTTCGCTGTCATATGGGTCTTCATACGAAATCATCACCCGGGGCGGGCGATTGCGTTTGATGAAACCGGTAGCTGAGTCAGAAGACATGTTCAAATCTCCCTTTTTGGGTATGTCGCAGATCAAACGTCCAATAGTCTGTAAAGTCAACGGTCTTGCAGTGGGTTTGGGGCAATCAAACCTTGGCCTTTGGCGGCATAATTTCTGAAATCAGTGCCCCGAAATCCTTATCAAGATACGACTTTGCGCGCGACAAGAGAAGAGGGATCGGTGAGGCCGGTTCACGTTTTCTGAAGTAGTCATCCACGTCACGCAGCCAGGCCGCCACTTCGGACCGCGTGCCGATCACCGGGGGCGGGCCTGGTTCGGCCTCTGGTTCGGCGGGCGCAAGGTTTGCGAGCTCTTTCGACAGCATGCGTAAGCGGTCCATCGACATGGAAAATCCGGTTTCGGGGCCAAAATCGATGCGGGCTTTGTTGGCGTCTTCGGGCAGAAGGGTTTCGATGGCGTCGATCAGCGGTTTGCCCACCAGAAGGCGCGCCTGTATGACCAGAAGCAGTGCCGCCGACGAGGGTTCGTGCCGCGCAAAGAACAGCTCGATCGCGCGCAGCGCCTGCCGGGCGGCACTTTGTGACGGGATCACCTGCGGCGCAAGGGACGGCGCGGTTGCAACCGGCACCGACGGGGCAGCCGCATCGACGGCCTGCGCAGAGGCGGGTTCGTCGGCATCAGCCGGGGTTGCAGGGGCCAGTTCGGCCTGCAGATCGGGGCGGGCCTGCCCCACCAGCTTTTGCATGTCGGTCAGGGTTTCAACGGTGGATGTCAGGCCGATCGTAAAGGGGCGGTCGCCGCGCAGGCTGATCCCCTTGATCCGCTGAATCGCGGCAAGCGCCTGCCCCAGCAGCTTCCACGACTGATCCACCGCCGTGCGATTGGACGGTGATCCCAGTTCGCCAAGCAAGCCCCCGGTGCTGAGGCCCACTTCGCCTTCACGCTTTTCCGACTGGCCCGAAGCCGCCATGAATTTGCGCAACGACACTTCACCCGAACCGGCAAGGTTGATGTATTGCAAAGGCGTCACGACCGTGGTCGTGGCCCCCAGCTCCTCAAGCGCGCTGCGGCGGTCGGCGCTATCCTGGGGATGCGCGTCAGCGGGATGCGCCTCAAGCAAGGCGGCAATGCTGTCGAGCGCTTCGACAAAGCCCTCGAAGCGCCCGGCCAGAACCTGTTGGCGCGCCAGCAAAGACAGCAGGCGGATGTCCCGCGATTTGCGCAAAAGCCCAAGGATCGTATCCTTTTCCGCCGCATGGCGGATGGATTTGGGATCAAACAGGCTGCCGGGCGCGTAGTCATCTTTCGGGCCACGCAGACCGGGCACGAAATAGCGTTCGGGAAGGGCGGCCTCGGCTTCGTAGTAATAGCTGATAAAGCCGTCGTCGTCGGCATTCACCAGATCGGGGCCGCAGGGTTCTCCGTCAGAAATCGCATCAGTCAGCCAATTGATTGCCATCTATCGCTCCGTCATTCCAATGTGACGACCCTATCAGCGGCAGGCAATCAGTCAACCTTGCCGCCATCCTTGCGCCCGGCGGCGACGGCGGCGGCATAACTTTCGGCAAAGTGCGCCAGAAACACATCGAGCATACCATTCTCATGCGCGCCGACCTTGGCATCCCAGCGCTCTACAAAGGTGTCCCAGGCCTTTTTCTTGTTCGCCCCGCCGCCCAGCAAACCACCACCCGATGAACCGTCGTCGATGGATTCCGGCGCCAGATCGGACAGAAGTTTGATAAGCGCAGGTTGAATCGCGGCAAACACGGCCATCTGGTGCAGCCGGATATCTGCCATCCCCGCGACAACCGAGTCGCCCCCTTTCAGAAAACCATCGCGCGGGGCGACAAACATCACCTCCAGCGCCTGCTTGGCATCGGGCAGGAATTTCAGCGGGTTGTTGTTCCTGGCCCCGATCATGGTGCGATCGCCGCCTTTCGTGAACCGCTTGGTCGTGGCGCGGTCTTGCAACATCGCCATCATTTCGGTGGCCACCACGCGCATCGTGCGACCCAGGTCGCGGGCAAAATCGTCGGGTGCGAGTTTGCTTGCCGCATCCGGCGAAATCCCTGCACCCTCGCAGAACGCGCGCACAAAACCCTTGCCTGCGTCGGCATCGGGCTTGGCACCTGCCAGCACAAGTGGGGCCACGGGCGGGGTCAGTGCTGCGGCGGGGGCCACGGGGGGGGCGGGCGGCGGCGGCGCAACCGGGGCGGGGGTGCCCGCAAACCCTTCGCCGGGGCCAGCCTGAAACGGGGCGGGCGGTGCGGTCCAGGCCGGGGCGGTGGGCGGCGGCGGCGGGCGGATCGATGGGGCGGCAATGAACTCATCGCCGAAATCGGCGCTGCGCTGATAGTCGGCACGGGGCATCGGATCAACGGGGGCGACAACGGGGGCGCCAACCGCCCAGGGATCGGCAAAATCGCTGGCCTGCGGCGGCTGGAACGGTGCCGCGCCATAGCCGGGTGCTGCGGGTGCGGCGAAGGATTGCGCCGACGGGGCAGCACCAAGCAACACGATCACAAAATAGGGGCCGACCTGAAACCGGTCGCCCGGTGACAACCGGTAGGGGCCGTCCAGACGATAGGGTTGCCCGACCAGAAAAGTGCCGTTGGTGGACTTGTCGGTCAGCCACCATGCGCCATCGTGGAAATCCACATCGAAATGGTGGCTGGAAATAAAGCGCGTCTGATCCGGCAGAACCCAGTCCATGCCGGACGCCCGCCCGACCCGCAGCGAGCGGCCCGTGCTTGACACCTCGATCGGGCTGCCGCCTTCGAGGGTGCGATAGTTTTCAATGCGCAGGGTCAGTGTCATCGGAGTCCGCGTGTCATTCTTGCCCTTACCTACGGCTGAAAAACCGATTCCGCCACGGTAATGATAGGACAACGCGCGCAGCACACGCGGAAGGCCCGACGTGGCGCCTGTATCAGGCGCAGACCGGTGTTGTTGCAGGTATCAGTCGCTGGCGCTGGATTTGGCCCAGAGGTTGACGTCTTCCTCTTGCGAAATCCGGTCGATCTGGGCCAGCTCGTCCGACGTGAAGGTCAGATTATGGATGGCACCGGCGCAATCGATGACCTGTTCTGGCTTTGACGCGCCGATCAGGGCCGTGGTGATGCCGCCATCACGCAGCACCCAGGCCAGCGCCATTTGCGCCAGGGTCTGCCCGCGTGCGCCCGCCATGGCGTCCAATGCGCGGACCGAGGCGATTGCGCGGTCCGTGATGCTGGAGGGGTCGAGGCTTTTGCCCTGTGCAGCACGGCTGCCTTCGGGAACGCCATTCAGGTATTTGCGGGTGAGGATCCCCTGAGCCAACGGGGTAAACGCGATGGAGCCGATGCCAAGGTCGGTGAGCGTGTCCTTCAGCCCGTCGGTTTCAACCCAGCGGTTCAGGATATTGTAGCTGGGCTGGTGGATCAGGCACGGGGTGCCGAGATCCTTGAGGATCGCCGCAGCGGCGCGGGTCTTTTCCGAGTTGTAGCTTGATATGCCTGCGTAAAGCGCGCGACCCGAGCGCACGATATAGTCAAGCGCGCCCATGGTTTCTTCCAGCGGCGTGTCGGGATCGAAGCGGTGCGAATAGAAAATATCGACGTAATCAAGGCCCATGCGCTTCAGGCTTTGGTCGCATGAGGCCACCAGATACTTGCGGCTGCCCCATTCGCCGTAGGGGCCATTCCACATGTGGTAACCCGCTTTGGATGAGATGATAAGTTCGTCCCGGTGATCCTTGAAATCGGTGGCAAGGATCGTGCCGAACGCCTCCTCGGCGCTGCCGGACGGGGGACCGTAGTTGTTGGCCAGATCGAAATGGGTGATGCCGTGATCAAACGCCGCCTGGCAGATCGCGCGTTTGGTATCGTACGGCGTGTCATGGCCGAAATTGTGCCACAGGCCCAGCGAGATCGCGGGCAGCATCACACCCGATGCGCCACAGCGGCGATAGATCATGCGATCATAACGGTCTGTCCGGGCGGTGTAGGGCATGGCGCATATCCTTTCGGCGGCGGCACGGGATGGTGCCGCCGGGTATGAGTATTTGGGCAAAGAGAAAGCTGCAAGCCCGTGACCAACACATGGTCAGATGTAGTGGTTCCAGAGATTTTCCAACCGCTCTTGCCGGCCTGAACGGGGCTTGGGGTTGATATGGTTGTCGAGCACCGCCGCAGCGATCACCTCGAGCGGTTGTTGCAGCATGGCCTGCGCGCCGGGGCGGGACCATCCGGCATAGCGGGCCTTGCGGGCTTCTTCCAGCGTGCCATCCTCGAACAGATAGGCTGCGGCCTTGAGCGCGCGGGCGCAGGTATCCATGCCACCGACATGCGCAAGGATCAGATCGGCGGGATCCAGGCTTTGCCGGCGCAGCTTGGCGTCAAAGTTGGTGCCGCCGGTTTTGTAGCCGCCGGCGCGCAGGATTTCGTAGAACGCCAGCGCCTTTTCGGCGTGATTGTTCGGGAACTGGTCGGTATCCCAGCCGGACTGGTAATCATTGCGGTTCATGTCGATGGAGCCGAAGATGCCGAGCGCGGCAGCGAGCGCAATCTCATGTTCAAAGCTGTGCCCCGCCAGAATGGCGTGGCCCTGTTCGATGTTCAGCTGCACCTCGGATTCCAGACCGAAATCCTTGAGGAAGCCGTACACCGTGGCCACGTCGTAGTCGTACTGGTGCTTGGATGGTTCCTGCGGTTTCGGTTCGATCAGGATGGCACCCGCGAAGCCGATCTTGTGCTTGTATTCGACGACCTGTTGCAGGAACCGGCCCGCATGGGCGCGTTCGGTGCCAAGGTCGGTGTTCAGCAGGGTTTCATAGCCTTCACGCCCGCCCCAGAGCACATAGTTCTGCCCGCCCAGTTTCATCGTGGCATCAAGGCAGCATTTCACGGTGGCGGCAGCATAGGCGTAAACGTCTGGATCGGGGTTGGTGGCAGCGCCCGCCATCCAGCGCTTGTGGCTGAACATGTTGGCAGTGCCCCACAGAAGTTTGGTCTTATGGCGGGTCTGCTTTTCGCCGAGGTAGTCGACGATCTCTTCCAGATTGCGCTTCGATTCCGCGAAGGTGGCCCCCTCCGGGCGGGCGTCGGCATCGTGGAAGGCATAGAAGGGCGCGCCCAGGATATCGAACATCTCGAAGGCGACATCGGCCTTCATCCTGGCGTGCTGCATGGTGTCGCCGAACCACGGGCGATCAAAGGTCGGGCCGCCAAACGGATCGCCGCCCGGCCAGGCAAAGCTGTGCCAATAGGCGACTGCAAAGCGCAGATGGTCTTCCATGCGCTTGCCCAGGATGACTTCGTCCGGATTGTAGTGGCGGAATGCGAATTCGTTGGTGCTGCCTTCGCCTTCGTAAGTAATGGCCGGGACGCCTTTGAAAAAGTCGGTCATGTCAGTCCTTTCAGTGCTGTCTGGGCTGCGCGGTAGCGGGCGTGCCCATCGTTGAAAGATGCCGTTTGGGCCGGAACAGGGTCGATTGTGCGGGCAATGGGTGGCAGTGTGGCGATTTCGGCCCCTGCCCCGGTGGCCGCCATCAGGCCAAGGCGCGCCGCGCCGAAAGCGCCGCCGAAATCACCGGCAACAGGCAACTGCACCGGGCAATCCAGCGCCGTGGCAATGGCCGACAGCCAGTAGTCGGACCGTGACCCGCCACCCACGGCCAGCAGGCGTTCAATACGCGTGCCGGTGGCGGCCAGTGCATCGCGGCAGTCGCGGATGGCAAAGGTGACACCTTCCAGCACGGCGCGGGTGCCGGCAGCCCGGTCGGTTGCGTGCTCCAGCCCAAGGAACGCACCCCGGATGGCCGCATCGTTCAAAGGCGTCCGTTCACCGCCAAGATAGGGCATGAACAGCGCCTTGCCGGGTGCCTTCAGCGCGCCGAGCCTGGCTGTCAGGCTGGCCGCGCTTTCGCCGACCATGCCCGCGTACCAGTTCAGCGAATCCGTGGCCGACAGGATCACGCCCATCTGGTGCCAGGTGTCGGGCAGCGCATGGCAGAAGGTATGCACCGCAGTGGCAGCATCGGGCTGATAGCCGTCATTGGCCGCAAACAGCACACCGGATGTGCCCAGCGAGACAAAGGCATCGCCCGCACGGACCACGCCCACGCCCACGCCGGATGCGGCATTGTCGCCACCACCACCGGCGATCACGACCGCTGCGGGCAGACCCCAGCGTGCGGACAGGGCGCTGCGCAGGGTGCCGGACGGCGCGGAGCCTTCGACAAGACGCGGCATCTGGGCGCGGGTCATGCCCGAGGCCATCAGGCAGTCATCCGACCAGTCGCGCGCGCCGGTATCCAGCCAGCTTGTGCCCGCCGCATCCGACATCTCGGCCACATGATCGCCCGTCAGCCACAGCCGCAGGTAATCCTTGGGCAGCAGCACCTTGGCGACGCGCGCCCAGATGCCGGGTTCGTGCCGCTGCACCCAGACGAGTTTTGGCGCCGTGAAGCCGGGAAAGACGATGTTCCCGGTCACCCGGCGAAACAGCGGATCGGCATCCAGATCGGCGGCCTCTTCATGGCTGCGGGTGTCGTTCCACAGGATGCAGGGACGCAGCACCTGATCCGCCGCATCCAGCAAGGTGGCCCCGTGCATGTGGCCTGACAGGCCGATGCCCTGCACGCGCGAAAGCCCGTGGGCTGCAAGTTGGTCCAACACGGTTTCAGCGGCCGCGATCCAGTCGGCTGGGGCCTGTTCGGACCAGCCGTCCTGCGGGCGCGACACCGACAGGGGGGCTGTTGCCTCGGCGAGCACTTTTTGGGCGTCGTCGATCAGAATACCTTTCAGGCCCGACGTGCCAAGGTCCAGCCCGATGTACATCAGATGGCCTGCGGTGGTTTTTTGCCTAGGATGATCATCCCGAGGATGTCTTCGTCTGTCACATCGCCGACGTTCACGGTGCCGACCAGCCGGCCGTTTTTCATGACCGATGCCCGGTCGCACAACTTCATCACATTGTGGATGTCATGTTCGATCAGAAAGATCCCAAGGCCCTGGGCCTTCAATTCCTGGATCAGTTCAGCGACCATCTGGGTTTCCTGCGGGCCAAGGGCGGCGGTCGGTTCATCCATGATCAGGATTCTGGCGTTGAAATAGACCGCACGGGCGATGGCCACAGACTGGCGTTGCCCCCCTGAAAGCGCCGACACCGGCACATTGAACTTGCGGAAGTTCGGGTTGAGGCGGGCAAGGATCTTGCGGGTTTCGGCCTCCATCTTGCTGTCGTTCACAAAGCCCATCGGCGATACCAGTTCCCGGCCCAGAAACAGGTTCGAGGCCGCGTCCAGATTGTCCGCAAGCGCCAGTGTCTGATAGATTGTCTCGATGTTCTGCGCGCGGGCGTCGCGGGGATTGTTGATTTCCACCTTTTCGCCGTTGATCAGAATATCGCCGCTATCGGCCTGATAAGCCCCCGACAGGCACTTGATCAGCGTCGATTTTCCCGCACCGTTATGGCCCAGCAGACCCACAACTTCGCCTGGGTGCAGATCGATCGTTACATCATTGACGGCTTTGATCCCGCCGAATGAGATCGAGATATTGCGCATCTCGACCAAGGGCGTTCCGGTGTTGGTCATGATTGCCCCCTCACTTAACGTTTCTGCGGTACAGGATGTCGAGATAGACGGCGAGGACCAGAGACGTCCCCACAACGATCTTTTGGTAAGATCCGTCACCAAAGCCGATAAGCACCATGCCTGACTGCAGGCTGAGAATGACCAGCGCACCCAGGATTGCACCATAAACCGTGCCTGAACCGCCCGCCAGCGAGGTGCCGCCGATGACCGCAGCGGCGATGACGTAAAGCTCGTCCAACTCTCCCATGGCATTGGTCGCCGAATTCTGGCGCGCCGAGGTGATGACGGCGGCCAGCCCGGCCAAAGCACCCATCAACGCGAAAACTTTCAGCGTCACCCAGCGGGTATTGATCCCGGCGAGCACTGCTGCCTCAGGATTGCCGCCGATGGCAAAGACATAGCGGCCAAAGCGAGTGCGGGTCATCAGGATGGTCATCATGATACCGACACCAATCAGCAGCAGCACCGGAATAGCAAATCCGTGGCTGATGAACGTGCCTTCCGGCAGGGTCTGCCCGGTTGCTTTGGCATAGTTTGCAACAATCCCTTTCGCCCATGGATACGCATTGACCAAAAGAACCGATCCGATGATTGCACCACAGCCGATGATCGCAAGAAAACCCTCGGCCCACATGGGGCGCAGGGGGAAGTCATGTTTGCGGCGTTGCGACCGCCCGCTTTGCAACAGCCAAAGCAGCGCAAGGCAGGCCAGCACGCCGACGATCCAGCTTCCGACGGCGCCTACTGTCCCGTATGGCCCGCCACCCAGCAGGGCAAATCTTTCGTCCAGCGGCGCAATTGTTCTGCCGCTGGCCGACAGGAAGGCCATGCCGCGCCATATCAACAGGCCACCGAGCGTCACAATGAATGACGGGATGGCGCGATAGGCTATCAGCCAGCCATGAAAGATGCCGATGAGCGTGCCAAGAAACAGCCCGACAAATGCGGTGGCTATCCAGATCATCGGGTGTCCAAGGCCCACATACTGCGGCAGCATTTCTGCCTGCAGCAGGCCCATGGCCATACCTGTTACCCCAATGATCGAACCCACCGACAGATCGATGTTGCGGGTGATGATGACAAGAACCATCCCCGTGGCCATGATACCGATATAGGACGTCTGGACGGACAAGTTCCACAGATTGCGCGGCGTCAGAAAGTTGCCGAGGCTGAGATCAAGCCCCCCACCGTTCAGCAGGGATTTAATCACCGGAAAGAAGTGAAACCCGATCCAGATCAGCAGCAGCGCGCCAACCATACCCAGCAGGCGGGTGTCTATTTCTGTCGCGCGAAGAAACCGTGCGACGGGGCCGATATTGCCGTCGGGCACTGGCGCGCTGCGTGAGGCGGGGTTGGGTGAGTCGGTCATTTATGGTCCCGTGTCTATCAGGGGAAGATCGGCGTCGCGCCGCGACGGTCTTGCCGTCGCCGCCCGCCAAAAAAACCATGATGGCTGCAACAACGCATCCGATCATCATCTGGATAAAGAAGGTCCGGCGCCCGCCCGTGGGCAGACGCCGGGATCGTCAAGCGCTTACTGGCAAGCAGCGACGCCTTCGGCAGCGCCTTCGCATGCGGCTTCCTTGGTGATGTGACCTGCGTCGATCACAACGTCCAGATTGCCGGCCGTGATCGGCGTCGGTGCCAGCAGGATGGCGTTCATTTCGACGCCATTTTCCCCGCCCGAGAACTTCGTTGCGCCGGCGATCGAGTCCAGAGCAGCGCCACCGGCCAATGCAGCGGCGATTTCGCCGGCAGCTTTACCCAGTGCACGGGCGTCTTTCCAAACCGAAACGGTCTGGGTGCCACGGGCAACGCGGTTGATTGCGGCAAGGTCACCATCCTGGCCACCGACCGGGATCGTCAGGCCCTGTGCTGCCAATGCGGCAACCACGCCACCTGCCATACCATCGTTTTCGGCCAGAACGGCGTCAACGGCGTTGTCGTTGGCGGTCAGGATCTGCTCCATGTTCTTCTGGGCATTTTCCGGCTTCCAGCCATCCGAGAACGCCTCGCCAACGATGGTGATGGTGCCAGCAGCAACTTCGTCACCGATGACCGACATCATGCCTTCGAGCAGGAAAGCGGCGTTCGGATCACCGGGGTCGCCCTTGATGATCGCGTAGTTGCCGTCGGGCTTAACTGCCACAACCGATTCTGCGATGATCCGGCCGACGCCGATGTTGTCGAACGTCAGATAGAAGGTGCGGGCATCTTCGATCAGGCGGTCATAGCCGACAACCGGAATGCCTTCTGCAGCCGCAGCTTCGATGGCCGGCCCGATTGCGTCTTTGTCCCACGCGTTGATGATCAGCGCGTTAGCGCCCTGCGCAATCAGGGCTTCGATGTCGGTCAGTTGCTTGGCGGACGACGACTCGGCGTCAGCCGAGATGTAAGTGTCGCCAGCCGCTTCGATGGCCGCTTTCATTGCTGCTTCGTCGATCTTCCAGCGCTCTTCCTGAAAGCTGGCCCAAGACACGCCGATGATTTTGCCTTCGGCGAGCGCGGCGGACGAAAAGCCAACCGTCGCAATGACGGCGGCGAGAATTGCCTTTTGCATTGTAGTCCTCCCATAGATGCGGCCAGCACATGGCCGGTCCGACAGATTCGTCGGCACGCGGGGAAAATAGCCGCCAATAAATTCAGTTGTCAAAATAAAATTGGTGGGCAAATCTGGCAATGCACCGAAAAGCGTCGAAATGCTGCTGCGCCGCGGCGTGTTTCTTGCAAATGTGCGACGTTTTGCCGTATTTTTTATTTGAAGGTCAAAGAAATGGTGCTGCGCGTGCATCGGGAACCGGGGGAAAGGCTGCAGCCAGGCTGCGGGCCGCTGATTCCGCCGTTGTCCGAAACCATGCGCCCGCTGCGTCAGCAGGTGTTTGACCGCATCCGCGCTGCCGGGCTGATTCCCCGCGTTCAGTTGGCCAGGGAACTGGGCGTCAGCCCGGCCTCTGTCACCACCCTGACCAGCGAGCTGATCGAGGTGGGGCTGATCGAAGAAGTGGCCGCGCCACGCGACATCGATTCAGGCCGGGGCCGCCCTGCGGTCGCCTTGGGCGTCCGGGCCGATGCGCATCGTGTGGCGGGGCTGAAGATCAGTGACCGCGACATGTCGGCCGTCATCGTCGATTTCGCGGGCAACCTGATTGCCGACCTGCATCTTGAACGACACCCTGCCGCCCTGTCGCTGACCGAGACGCTGGATGCGACCGAAAGTTTGCTGAACGCGGTGTGCGTCAAGGCGGGTGTCGCGCGCAACGATTTGTCCGGCGTCGGGATTGCCATGCCGGGCTATGTGGACAGTGCAAATGGTGTGGTGCTGTGGTCGTCGGTTCTGCGTGACCGCGACACACCGCTGGCCGCCGCCGCCGCCGCACGCCTTGGCCTGCCGGTGCAGATCGACAATGACGCAAACCTGTGCGCGCTGGCCGAATTGTGGTTCGGCGCGGGGCGGTCCCGGTCGGATTTCGCGGTGGTCACCATTGAACACGGCGTTGGCATGGGGCTGGTGGTCAACCACCGTCTGTATCGGGGTGCGCAAGGGTTGGGGATGGAGCTGGGGCATACCAAGGTGCAGCTCGATGGCGCACTGTGCCGGTGCGGCCAGCGCGGCTGTCTGGAGGCATACGTCGCGGACTACGCTTTAGCGCGCGAGGCGACGACCGCGCTCGACTGGACCTACAAGGGCGGGCAGTCAATGATCGTGCTGCTGGAGAGCCTGTATGACCACGCCAAGGCGGGCAACCAGTCGGCCCGCTCGATCTTCAACCGTGCAGGGCGCTATCTGGCCCTGGGTCTGGCCAATGTGGTGAACCTGTTCGACCCGGCGCTGATCATCCTGTCAGGTGAACGGATGCGGTTTGATTATCTTTATGCCGCCGATACTCTGGCGGAGATGACGGCGCACGTTCTGAACACCGGGCGTCCGTTACCCCCGATCGAGATCCACGCCTGGGGTGAAATGCTGTGGGCGCATGGCGCGGCGGCGTTGGCGCTGTCTGCGATCACCGAGACAAGACTTGGCCCTGGCAGGGAACTGGCAGCCCAGTAGAACACTTTATGCCTATAGGGCGGTCCGACAATTGCCCTGCAGCGTCCGAACTGGCATAGCTGCAATGACGGGGCATAGGGGTATCGCGTGGCAAAACCGATGCAGTGGGCGCGACTCGGTCAAGGACTTGCGCTTGTCGTTGCCCTCGGTATCGTGACATCGGCCAGTGCGTTCGACGGTGTAGAGTTCACGGTTCCGGGCGCATCCGAGGGTTTGACAAGGGATCTGCGCCGGTCTTCGCTGTTGCTGGCAGCGGAGAGCGAGGCCGATACCGACGCGCAGGCGATCTTTGCTGCGGCCCGCGGTGAATATGGCCGTCTGATGGGTGCGCTTTATGCCAAGGGGCACTATTCCGGCGTCATCCATGTGCTGATCGACGGGCGCGAGGCGGCCGGGATTGCGCCGCTGGATGCCCCCGCCACGATCGGGCGCGTGCAGGTGATCGTACAACCCGGCCCTGCGTTTGCATTTTCGCGTGCCGTGGTGGCACCGCTGGCGCGTGGCACCAGACTGCCTGACGGCTTTGCCACAGGGCGCCTGGCCGAAAGCGGTGTGATCGAAGAAGCGGTCGTTGTCGGCGTCGGTGGCTGGCGCGACGACGGGCATGCCAAGGCGGCAACCGCAGATCAGGCCATCACTGCGGATCATGCCGATGCGACACTGTCGGCGGATGTGACGCTGGACCCCGGCCCGCGTCTGCGCTTTGGCCGGCTGACCATCACCGGTCAGGACCGTATGCAGGAACGCCGCATCCGCAAGATCGCAGGTCTGCCCGAGGGCGAAGTGTTCAGCCCCGCAGAGCTGGAGCGCGCGGCCGACCGCCTGCGCCGCACAGGCGTGTTCCGGTCGGTGGTGCTGCAAGAGGATGCGGCCATCACCGTGCCCGACCTGATCGGGATCACCGCAACAGTGGCCGAGGAAAAGCGCAAGCGCTATAGCATCGGGGCGGAAATCGCGAGTTTGGAAGGTGTCACGCTGTCGGGCTACTGGCTGCATCGCAACCTTCTGGGCGGGGCCGAGCGGTTCAAGATCGAAGGCGAGGTGGCCAACATCGGCGCGCAATCCAGCGGCGTTGACTATCGCCTTGGCATCACCATCGACCGGCCCGCCACACTGACTGCCGACACCACGCTGAACTTCAACACCAGCATCGCGCGGCTGGATGAGGCGGATTACAACGCCGATACCTTCACGCTGGGAATCGGATTCACCCAGATCTTTTCAGAAGATCTGACCGCGCGGGTCGGGTTGCAGTATGACTTTGTCGATGGGGCGGACGCCAACGGCGCCTTCCGTTATCGCGATCTGGGCTTGCCCATCGGTGTGACCTGGGATCGGCGCGACACCCGATTTGACGCGACCAAGGGTTTTTATCTGGATGCCGAAGTGAAGCCTTTCCTTGGCTTTGGCAGTACGGATTCCGGGGTCAAGCTGACATTCGACGCCCGCGCGTATCGCGGCTTTGGTAACGAAAACCGCGTGGTGCTGGCAGGACGGTTGCAGGGCGGTCTGATCCTGGGCTCGGCGCTGCTGGCCACCCCGCGTGACGATTTGTTCTATTCGGGTGGTGGCGGCACAGTGCGCGGGCACCCGTATCAGTCGCTCGGGGTGACGGCTGTGGATGGTGCTGATCTCGTCGAAACCGGCGGTACGCGGTTCATCGCCGCCTCGGTCGAGGTGCGGACCAGGATCACCGACACCATCGGCCTGGTCGGTTTTCTTGACGCCGCACAGGTGAGCGACGGCACCTTCAGCAATCCCGGCGATGATTGGCATGCGGGGGCCGGGCTGGGCCTGCGCTATGCGACGGGGTTCGGGCCGATCCGGCTGGATATCGCCACACCTGTTGGCGGCGACACCGGGGAAGGCGTACAGATCTACGTCGGCATCGGGCAGTCGTTCTGATGCGGGGGATTATCGCCATAACGCTGGTGTGCCTGCTGCCCACGATGGTCACGGCGCAGCAGGATGACCGTGACTACCTGACAGCCTTTCTGGAAGACAACCTGTCAGATGCCGGCCGGCAGGTCACCATCACCGGATTTGCCGGTGCGCTGTCATCGCGGGCCACGATCGAGCGGATGACCATCGCCGATGCGGAAGGTGTCTGGATCACCCTCACAGATATTACCCTGGACTGGAGCCGGTCTGCGCTGCTGTCTGGAGAGCTGATGGTCGATGAACTGACGGCGGCCACGATCATGATTGACCGCGCGCCCATCGTCGGCGAATCCGATATGCCGACGCCCGAAGCGATGCCGTTTGCGCTGCCGGAACTGCCGGTATCCGTCGCGATTGGCCGCATCGCGGCGGACACGATCACCCTTGGCGCGGCGCTGCTGGGCCAGCCCGTGGAAGGGCGGCTGGAGGCATCGGCCAATCTTGCAAGGGGCGAAGGTGTGGCTGACATCGTGCTGGAACGCACCGATGGCACACTTGGGACCCTGTCGCTGGATGCGCGTTATTCCAATGCGACCCGGGCCCTGGCGGTGAACCTGCTGGCGGTCGAAGACGCGGGCGGGCTTGCGGTCACCGTGCTCGGGCTGCCGGGCAAGCCTTCGGCGCGGTTGCAGATCGCGGGCACCGGCACGCTGGATGATTTCACGGCCGAGGTAAGTTTGCGGACCGATGACGTGGATCGCCTGGTGGGTGCGGTGAGCATTGCGCAGGATGCCGATGGCACGCGCGGATTTGCGGCGACGCTGACCGGAAACGTCGCCCCCTTGTTCGTGCCAAATTATGCAGAATTCTTTGGCGACAAGGTCGACCTGCGGCTGGCCGGCGCGGTGCAGACAACCGGTGCCGTCAGCCTGTCGCAGTTTCAGATTGATACGGCTGCGCTGGATCTGGACGGGACATTGTCACTGGCACCGGACGGTTTGCCGGAACGGATCGAGCTGACGGGCAAACTGGCGACCGAAGATGGAACTCCGGTGCTGTTGCCGATCGAGAGCGGGCCGCCCACACGGATCAATCGCGCGGACCTGACCCTGCGGTTTGACGCGAAAGAGGGCCCTGACTGGGGTGCCGCCGTTATCGTCACGGGCCTGGACCGGGATGATTTTCACGCCGATCTTCTGACGCTGACCGGATCCGGCCTGATTGCCCGCAATGCGGGGGGCCGACAGTTTGACGCGAACTTCGACTATGCCGCAGAAGGCCTGCGTCCTGCCGACGCGGCGCTTGCCGCAGCGCTCGGCCCCGGCGTCGCCGGAAATGCGGTGCTGTCCTGGCGGGAAGGCGCGGATACACTTTCAATTCCGCAGGCGACGCTGGCAGGGCAAGGCTTTGATGCCGAGGGCGCAGTCGAGGTTGCGGGCCTGTCTACCGGGTTGACGACCACCGGCCGTGTCACCGTGACAGCGGACGACTTCGCGCGGCTGTCCGGCCTTGCCGGGCGGCGCCTGTCCGGGTCGGGGACGATCAGCCTTGATGGGGCGCTCACGCCGCTTGGCGGTGCATTCGATGGCAAGCTGGGGTTTGTCGGCACGGATTTGACCGTCGGGATCGCCGAGATCGACACGTTGCTGCGGGGCACCTCCGAGATTGCAGGCGATGTGCGGCGCGATGAAACCGGGCTGACGATCCGTGATCTGACGGTGCAGGCCGCCAGTCTGACCAGCCGTCTGTCCGGCACAGTGGCGACCGATCGCATCGATCTGCAGGCCGACTTCGCGTTGGCCGACCTTGCGGCGCTGGGCGGGGCATATCGTGGGGCGCTGACGGCGAGGGCCGCGTTCGCCGGCACGCCAGAAGCGGGCACCGTGACGCTTGCGGGTGATGGGGCGGGCCTGGGCATCGGCATCCCCGCGGTGGACAACCTGCTGCGCGGCCCGTCCAAGGTCACCGCGAGCGCGCAGTTGCGCGACGGTGGGCTTGATCTGACCGAAGCGACGTTCAGCGCGGCCACCCTTGACGCCACGGTGGCGGGCAGGATCGACCCCGATGGGCATCTGCTGACCGCCGAACTGCAGTTTCCTGATCTGTCGGTACTGGGCGGCGGCTATCGCGGGGCGCTGACCACAAAGGTGGGTTTCGCCGGAACCACCGACGAAGGCCAGATCACCGTCGCCGGACAGGGGCGCGATCTGGCGCTGGGTCAGGCCGAGGCGGATCGTCTGCTGGCGGGCACCAGCACGGTATCCGCAGTGCTGCGCGTCAGTGGCGGGATGATCCAGATCGACCGCGCCACTGTGCAGAACCCGCAGATCACGGGATCAGCGACGGGGCAGGTTTCCGGCACGACGCGGAATGTGGCGTTGAACCTGCGTCTGGGCAACATGGGCGTCCTGTTGCCCGCCTTTCCCGGCGCGCTCACGGTTGCGGGCGACGTGGTGCAGACGGCGGCCGGAACCACGCTTGATCTGCGCGCCGAGGGGCCGGGGGGGATTGCCGCCACTGTCACCGGGCAGGTCGCGCCCGACTATCGGACGGCCCGTCTGGACATGGCCGGGCGCGCGCAGGCGGCGGTGCTGAATGCGGTGATCGACCCCGGCAATCTGTCAGGGGTGCTGGATTTCGATGTCGCGCTGAACGGGCCGTGGCAGGCATCGTCGGTATCCGGTCAGGTTGCGCTGCGTGAGGGGCGGTATGCCTCGCCCGCGCTGCCCTTTGCGCTGGATGGTATCCAGGCCGATAGCACCATCACGTCGGGGCGCGCGACGATTGCGGCGGATGCGGTGATTTCCACCGGTGGGCGGATGACGGCGCGGGGCACGGTGGGAACGGTGGCCCCCCATGTGGCAGATGTGACGATTGATCTTGCCGGATTTGTTCTGCGCGATCCGCAGCTGTTCCAGACACGCGGCAACGGGACGATCACGCTGCAAGGCCCGCTGGACGGCGGCGCCACGATTGCGGGCCGGGTCGCGCTGATCGAAACGGAAATCCGCGTGCCGGCAGGCAGCTTTGTTGCCGTGGGGGCCGTTCCGGGGCTGATTCACATCAATGAACCCGCTGCGGTGCGCCAGACCCGCGTTTTTGCAGGCCTTCTGGGCGATGGCACTGCGGAAGGCGGCCGGAGTGGCGGGCGTATCCATGCGCTGAACCTGGAAATCTCGGCGCCGAACCGCGTGTTCATCCGGGGGCGCGGGCTGGACGCAGAACTGGGCGGCACCCTGCGGCTGCAGGGGACCACGGCGAATGTGGTTCCGGCGGGGGCGTTCAACCTGATCCGGGGCAGACTGGACATCCTGGGAAAGCGGCTCGCCTTGTCCGAGGCGGAGTTGCGGCTGGAGGGCGATTTCATTCCCAGCGTGCGGATCCTTGCGTCCAATGAAAGCGACGGCATCACCAGTTCGGTGCTGGTCGAAGGCCGTGTCAGCGACCCCAGGGTCAGTTTCACGTCAAACCCGGAACTGCCCGAGGAAGAGGTGCTGTCGCGCCTGCTGTTCGGCAGAGCGCTGAATACGCTTTCGGCGTTTCAGGCCGCCCAGCTGGCCAGTGCGGTGGCCACGCTGGCCGGGCGCGGGGGCGAGGGATTGCTGGCAAAGCTGCGGCGTGGGTTCGGACTGGACGATCTGGATATCACCACCGCTGAGGATGGCACGACCAGCCTGACAGCGGGAAAATACATCTCGCGCAACACATATACCGAAGTGGAAGTGGATCAGCAGGGCCGCAGCGAGATCAGCCTGAACCTGGATTTGACCGACAATCTGACCATTCGGGGGCGGGTCGATAGCGAAGGTGAAACCGGGATCGGGATCTTCCTTGAGAAGGATTATTGACGCGGGCATTCCGCCAGACTTGCCAGCAGGCAGTTATCTGGTCTACCCGGGTTGCACCATTTTTGAAGTCCGTGGTCGGCAGCGCCACCGGGGCGGTTTACCGCCGTCGCGCATCGTGTTCGGCGTCATAGGCGGCACCCAGCAGGACCGCGTAAGCCGACAGATAGAACCACATCAGCAACGCGGCAATCGCACCGATAGAGCCATAAACCTGATTGTAGGTATTGAAGTTTGCCAGGTAGAGCACGAAACCCCGTGACACCACCCCCCACAGCACCAGCGCTATAAAGAGGCCGCGGGTAAACACGCGGGGGGTGCGCTGGCCATTCGGGCCAAAGCGATAGATGATCCCGATGGCCAGGGTCACAACGACAAAGGCCAACAGCATATTGACCACTTCGAGCAGCAAGACCTCGGTGGTTTCGAGGTCGAGCCAATGGATCACCAGCGGGCCGACGACAGCGGCAAGCATGGCCGACAGCGCCAGCGCCACAAGTACCAGCGTCAGCACAACCGCCCGCATCTGATGCCACAGCCCATCCCGGTTGGGCAGATGGTGAATCGCGTTCAGCCCCCGGATCAGGGCGGCCACACCGGCGCGCGCCGACCACAGCGCAAACAGCAGGGACAGCAGGCTGGACAGCCCGAGTCGACCGGAATTTGCGGAAATCAGCGCCTCGACCTGCCCGGACAGCACATCAAAGGCACTGGTTGGCAAAAACTGCCGCAGCGTGTCGATCTGCTGGCGCAACACCATCGGATCGGCCGCAAAGCCCCAAAGGGCGATGATGGCGGTGATGGCCGGAAAGATCGCAAGAAAGCCAAAGAACGCCACCCCTGCCGAGATCAGACCCAGCTCCGCGCGGTCTGTCCGCGTCCACAGCGCCCGCAGAAACCGCCACACCCGCCGCAACAGGTATAGGGGAAGCCGCAGGATACTGTCTTTACGAAGCGCCATGGTATTGGAACGTAGTGCGGTACGGGTCACATAGCCACATGCAGGCGGACCATCACGCAACTAACCGCCAGAAATGATAAAGGGAACCGAATCCGGTTCCCTTTCAGCGCAGGCCCGAAAGCATACGCCAGATTTCAGCTTACTCGCGCGGGTTGTCGTTGTTGTTACCGCAGGCGATCGCGCACAGGATGATGATTGTTGCAATCCCTGCCACCACAAGACCGGGGCTGATGCTGCTGGACGGGCCAGTGGCCACAACGACCGGTGCACCTTCATCAATCACTACAACGGGGCCGCCAGCCGAGGCACTTGTCGCGACAAGCGTCGAGGCCGCGGTCAAAAACGCGATAATCTTCTTCATCGTTCAAACTCCATGTTGCCGATCATTCAGTCTAGCATTGGGCAATGTTCAAAAAAAGCCAGAACCTCTGCCAGCGGCCCACAAATCGCATGTTTCAAACGAATGCATGTAGAAATGACACGCCCCTTGCGGTGCGTGCCGATAAATTCTCAGCCGAAAGCCGGCACCCATATGACGGTGGCAGATCTTATTTGCGCTGACGGGGTGTCGTCGCCACATCGTCGCGTCAGAATAAAAAAGAGGGCCGGTGTCGGCCCTCTTGAATTCGTCGCCAGTCGTTGGCGATTCTTCAGTCTGAAAACAGCGCTTACGGAATAGCCGGCGTTGTCTGACCGTTGTCATTCCCGCTGTCGCAGGCAATGGCACAGATCACGATCAGCGCCGCGATCCCGGCAACAACCAGGCCGGGGCTGATGCTGCTCGACGGGCCGGTGGTTACAACGACGGGCGCGCCGTCATCAATGATTACAACAGGGCCGCCCGCAAATGCAGACGTGGCGGCCATTGACGCGGCCAGAGCCAAACCAGCAGTCTTGTTCATATTGGATACTCCATGATTGCGGTTAATCATGATTTTCGTAGCATTGCCGCGCTCACGCACAAAGCACAAAAGGTCACTCCGGGCCGGAATCGGCGTCAACGAGCATCTCAAGTTCCAAAAATCCCACAGTTCTGCTGACCCATTGGGTCGATTTACGCAGCTTTCCAGAGGCTTCAAACCAATATTGGTTGGTGAACGATGCCGTGGGGCCAGTGCATGTTTCGGTGACGCGCCGGGTGTCATAGGTCCGTTCCAGCACCTCGATCACGGCCGGTCCGCCCGGTGCAAGCGTGCAGGCAAAGTCGTGTCGAATGGTCCGGTCCGCGCCATCCAGATAAAATGCAGCGCGGGCGGTCGGACCGGTGCTGGTGCTGATCTGTGCGGCGGCAGGAACTTGCGCCGACATCAGATCTTCGCCAAAGCCGCGTGTTTCCAGCAGGATGCCGTCTCGCAGGGTCAGGCTGATGCCGTCGCTGGTCTGCCAGGTGACGATCCGGC
>JAYSSN010000311.1:0-3395 GCA_043720555.1 Rhodobacterales bacterium
GGGCCAAAAGTCGCGGCGATATGGTCCATGTAGCGCATCATGATCTTCAACAGCCGGTCGCGCCCGGTGGCATGAAAATAGGCCACCGCGCCCTCCAGCGTGTGGCCGGCGTTGTAAAGCTCGTGATTGTCGCGCAGGTTGGTCCAGCGATTGTCCGGCTCGCGCCCCAGATACCAGCAGTTCAGATAGCCATCCGGGGCCTGCGCCTTTTCCAGATCGTCGATGATCGCCTCGATCTGGGCCTCGATGACGGGATCACGCCGATGCGACAAAGCATAACTTGCTGCCTCGATCCATTTGCCAACGTCGCTGTCCCAGAAGATCTGGGTGGTGAAATTGTGCCGGTTCCGTGGCAGGCGCAAGGGCGGCACCGGCTGCGGCAGTTTCAGGCTGTCAAGCAGACCGTGATGCGCCAGTTGCCGGTGCTGGCTCGGGATCGTGCGGGTCAGCACGGTTTCCAGCCTTTCGCCCCAGAACTGGCCAGTAACTTTGACGTCACTGAATTTCACTGATGAATACGTTCGCAATTAGCACCCTCCCATTTGTTCAGTAGCGCGGTCGTCAAGCCCGCGCGTGGTTTTTTTATCGGCGGCGGCACCGCTGGATGCCCGGAAGACCAGTTTGCATGGCAGCCGTTCGAGCCCGCTTTCAACGCGACCCGCAATCATTCCGATCATGCGCTGTCCCGCTTCCTCACCAAGGCCGGTCAGTTGCATTTCAATCGAACTGAGTGGCGGGCGGCGGGCGCCGGTCATCACGTCCCAATTGTCAAAACCGATGATTGCCACATCGCCGGGCACGGTCAGTCCGGCCTCACGCAAAGCGTCGGCCGCGCCACGGGCAATCTGGTCATCGCCACAAAAGATTGCATCGGGTCGCGCTGCAGCCGACGCGACGAGCATGCCAACAGCCTCGTGTCCCCAAGTCTCGGACCATTTGCCATGCAGGATCGGTAAAGCGGGGACGCCTGCTTTGGCGAGTGCGGACAGATACCCCGCCCGCCGCAACCTGACCGCTTCGAAATGATCCGGGCCGACAATATGGGCGATCCGGCACCGCCCGGATGCCAGCAGGTGATCGACCGCCAAAACGGCACCACCTTCGTCATCGGGCAAAAGCGTCAACGCGTTTGGATCATCGGAATGCGAAAACACATATATGACCGGGATGCCGAGGCCGCCAAAGCGAACCCCGGGCCGATGATCCGACCGGCGCGACGTGACGATAAGGCCATCAACCTGCTTGGCAAGCAGCTGATCGATGTGGCTTTGTTCGCGCCCCGGATCGTCGGTCGCATTGCACATGAACACACCAATTCCATGCGTGGCCAAGACAGCTTCCAGTCCTTCCATGATCGGCATGGTGAACCGGCCAAAACTGTCGTTCGAGATCAGCCCGATGCTGCCCGAAAGCCCGGTATGCAGGCTTTGCGCCAGGGTATTGGGGCGAAACTGAAGATCGCGCGCGACTTGCGAAACCCGCTCGCGGGTTGCAGGGGCAATCGCACCGGTGTTGTTCAGAACCTTGGACACAGTTCCGATCGAAACACCCGCAGCGCGCGCCACGTCGCGAATCGTCGGCGACACGCGGGGCAGGTTCGGTTCGGGTTTCGGTGAATGACTTGTCACTTAACCGCCCCTGACAGGAACCCGGAGACGTAGTACTTCTGCAGCAGCAAATAGACCAACAGGCAGGGCACAATCGACACGATCACCGAGGCCTGCAATCCGCCCCAGTTGACCGACCCGAAATCACCCGAGACCACACTGGTCAGCATGATCGGCACGGTAAACGCGCTTTCGGTATTCATCATGATCAGGGCACCGATAAATTCGTTCCAGCTGGCGATGAACGCAAACAAGGCGACCGTCACCATGCCGGGCATCACCAGAGGCAAGAACACCCGGCGAAAGGCAAACAGCGACGACGCGCCATCGACGATGGCGGCTTCTTCCATCTCTTTCGGAATACCCTCGAACGAGTTGCGCATGAGATAAATCGAGAATGGCAATTGAAGGACCGTATGCAGGACGGCCAGCCCGAACTGCGAAGCGGTCAGGCCGAGTTTGGAGAACATCAGATAAAGCGGCACAAGCAATGCCTGATAGGGGATCATCATCCCGGCACGCAGCATCAGGAACCAGATTTCCTTGCCGGGGACGTCGAAGCGCGCCAGTCCATAGCCGGCGGGAACCGCCAGCAACAAACACATGGTAATTGTCATTGCCGCGACCGTCAGTGAATTGCTGACATAGACCCAGATCCCCTGGCGGTAATTGGCGACGGCCTGATAGTTTTCCAGACTCAGTGCCCTGGGAAGATAGTTCGGCGGCGGCGTCGACGCTTCGGCTGCGGGTTTGACCGAAGCCAGCAGGGACATGAGCAGCGGCCAGAGCATGATAGCAATAACAGCGACGCAGATTGCCCCGATCAGGTATTCACTGCGCCGACGGCCGCGCCGCCGCGCCAGGGGCAGGGCGGTCGATTGCGAAAGTTCGGTCACAAACGTCTTCCCTTGCGTGTCAGCCACAATTGTAACGCGGTCCCGAAAAGGATGACGGCCATCAGGATCACGGAAAGGGCCGATCCGTATCCGAGGTCAAAACGAATAAAACTGTTCTGATAGATCAAGTAAACCGACGTGAATGTCTGGCCCCGGGGTCCGCCGCCGGTCATCAGATAGAATTGGTCGAAAGCCAGCATTGAACCGATTGCGGAAATGAGGGTGGCCAGCAGAATCGATCGGGCGGCGAGCGGAATAATTATGCGCCGAACCCGCTGAAGGGCCGACGCGCCGTCGATCATCGCCGCTTCCAAGATGTCGTTGCCAATGGCCTGGATGCCGGCAACCATCAGGATCATGCCAAAACCAACGACCTTCCAAACAACGGAAATCATCACTGCCAGTTGACCCGTGGCTGACTTGCGGAACCAAACCATCGGTTCATCCAAGATTCCTAAATCAACGAGCAGTTTATTGAACAATCCCACCTGCTGATCAAACAACCAAAACCAGAGCAAGGAAGAGGACGCCAAGCCGATTACCACGGGCAGAAAGATCAAAGTACGCGTGAACTTCCGAAGCGGCGTATTTTGAGTCGTCAGCAGAGCCAACGCAAGGTTCAGCACCATCAGCACAGGCGTCAGATAGGCGGTGTATGACAACGTAAACAGAAAAGCCCGCCAGAAATTCTTGTCTGTGAACGCTTTCGTGTAGTTTTCGAACCCCACGAACTCGCCGCCGCCGAGCAGGCTCTCCGAGGTCAGAGACAACCAGACAAGGTGCGCCAGCGGCCACATCACGAACAGCGCCACAAACAACAATGCCGGTGCCACGTAGGCCAGCCCGATCCACCTGGTACGCCGTCTGCTCATTTTCTGATCCTGACTGTGCC
>JAYSSN010000312.1:0-3392 GCA_043720555.1 Rhodobacterales bacterium
CGGCACATAGGCCGAAAACGCGATCTCGCCGAAGGTCTTTGCCTTGTCGGTGCCTGCCACACTGAACTTGCCATCGGCGAATGTGATATCGCCTTCGGCGGCTTCCAGCATGTGCGCGGCGATCTTCTTGCCCTTGGCAATGATTTTCTCGGTGGCTTTCACCATCGCGGTGCCGCAGACGGCCAGACTGCGGGAACCATAGCTGCCCATGCCGAAGGGAATTTTTGAGGTATCGCCGTGCACAATCTCGACCGACGACGCCGGGATGCCCAGCATATCGGACACCACTTGCGCAAACACCGTTTCATGACCCTGACCGTGGCTGTGCGCGCCAACCATCACGGACAAGTTGCCGGTTGCATTCACCCGCACGGTTGCCGCGTCGTAAAGCCCGACCCGCGCCCCCAATGCCCCCACGAGATTGGATGGTGCAATCCCGCACGCCTCGATCCAGGTCGAAAGCCCGAGACCACGCATCTTGCCGCGCTTTGCGCTTTCTGCCACGCGCGCCTCGAAGCCGGAAAAATCGACCATCTGGGTCAGTCTGTCCAGCGTAGCGTCGTAGTTTCCGGTGTCATAGACCAGCCCGACGGGGGTGGTGTAGGGGAACTGGTCCGGCTTGATGAAATTCTGACGGCGCACTGCCAACGGGTCAAGCCCCAGCTCACGGCACATCTTGTCGACCACCCGTTCGATGGAATAGGTCGCTTCTGGCCGACCGGCACCCCGATAGGCATCGACTGGGGCCGTGTTGGTGAAAACTGCTTTGACGTTCACGTAGACCAGCGGGGTCTTGTAGGGCCCGGCCATCAGCGTACCGTGCAGGAATGTCGGCGTGACCGTGGCAAAGTTCGACAGATACGCCCCAACATTGGCCAATGTTTCCGTCCGCAGGGCCAGGAAGTTTCCAGCCTTGTCACAGGCAAGCTCGATCTTGGTCACGTGGTCGCGGCCATGGGCGTCCGACAGGAAAGACTCAGACCGTTCTGCCACCCATTTCACCGGGCGGTTCAGGCGCTGGGCTGCCGCAAGCACGACGGCTTCTTCGCCATAGTGATAGATCTTCGACCCAAAGCCGCCGCCAACGTCGGGCGCGATCACGGTCAGCTTGTTTTCCGGGATGCCCATCACGAACGCCGCGATCAGCAGGCGGCTCAGGTGCGGGTTTTGCGAGGTGGTATAAAGCTTGTAGTCGCCAGTGCCCGCATCATAATCGCCGATGCTGGCGCGCGGTTCCATCGCGTTCGGCACCAGACGGTTGTTCACCAGTTCCAGCGTGGTGACATGAGGTGCGCTTTTGAAGGCCGCATCGACAGCCGCGCGGTTGTCCTCGATCCAGCCCCAGTCGAAACAGACGTTATCGCTGATTTCGTCATGGACACGGTTTGATGAGTCAGCAACCGCGGTGGCCATGTTCACAATGGCAGGCAGCTCCTCGATCTCGGCAATCAGGGCTTCGGCTCCGTCGCGCGCTTGCTGAATGGTTTCGGCAATCACTGCAGCGTAGGCGTCGCCGACATGGCGCACTTTGCCATGTGCCAGCACCGGGCGCTTTGGCTCTTTCATCGTCTCGCCACCGCGCGACTGCACCAGCCAGCCCGCGGGATTGCCGCCCATGGCGACAAAGTCTTCGCCCGTCAGCACGGCCAGAACACCGGGCATCGCCTCGGCGGCAGTGCTGTCAATCGACACGATCCGGCCATGCGCCACGGTCGAGCGGACAAAGATCACATAAGCCTGCCCCCGCAGGTTGATGTCGTCGGTGTAACGGCCCCGTCCGGTCAGAAACCGCACGTCCTCGCGCCGCAGCGTGCTGGCACCGATGCCCCCGTCGGAGGCGGTATCTTTAGGCATGTCGTAGCTCCCTGATTCTGTTGTGATTGCGGGCAGTTTGTCCACCCCATCAATTGCTGCAGGACGGGCGATTTACATAGCCAACCCTGATCTTTCGCAGAGTGGGCACGCCGCCCACCACCAGCCTGTCCAGCAGTTTGCCTACTCCGCAGCTATTGCGTTCGCGTCCTGCCCGCTGGCTGCCAGAACCGCCTTGACGATGTTGTGATATCCCGTGCAGCGACAGATATTCCCTTCCAGATGAGTCCGGACGTCATGCTCTGACGGCTTGGGATTTTCCGCCAGCAGTGCGGCCGTGCTCATGACCATGCCCGGCGTGCAAAACCCGCACTGCAGCCCGTGATGATCCTGAAACGCCTGTTGGATAACGCCCAGCGACCCGTCCGCATTCGCCATGCCCTCGATGGTCTTCACCTGCGCCCCGGCCACATCCTGCGCGAACACCGAACAGGATTTTACCGCCCGGCCGTCCACGTGCACCACGCAGGCGCCACATTGACTGGTATCGCATCCGATGTGGGTGCCGGTCATGCCCAGACCTTCGCGCAAAAATTGCGCCAGCAGTGTTCGACCTTCGGTCTCGGCGGACATCGACTTGCCGTTGACGGTCATTGTGACTTTGATCATTGCGTCCTCCCTGTGGAAATTCTGAATTTGTATGGCTTTAGCTGAAGATCCGCTTCAGCCAGCTTTTCTTGGGCACTTCGGCTCCGGTGGTGGCCCCGGCCAACGTCAGTTCCGGGCTTGGCTCTGCCCCGGCACCTTCGACCGTCTGCTGAAACCGCTCGAAGAACTGATCCGCCATCTTCTTGGCAAAGCCGTCGATGATCCGGCTGCCCAGCTGCGCCAGCTTGCCGCCGACATTTGCCTGCACCTCGTATGACAGCCGCGTGCCACCGGGTATGGATTGCAAGCTGACCTTGGCGCCACCCTTGGCGAACCCTGCAGGGCCGCCTTTGCCTTCGCCTGAAATGGTGCAGCTTTTCCCCGTAACGATGTCACTGATCGCCACCAGACCGGTAAAACGTGCCTTGACCGGACCGACCTTCTGCACGACGACCGCTTCAAAGCCGTCACTGGCGGAGCCGATCATCGACTCGCAGCCGGGCACGCAGCCTTTCAGGACATCTGCATCCAACAGCGCATCCCAGACCGCACGGGGGACCGCTTTTATGTCGCGTTGGTCGGTCAATTGCATCTGTTTCTCCTTCATGTGCCAAAAGCGGCCGGGCGGGGTGGGGCCGCATCCGGCCCCGCGTTCTAGCGATCGGGCGGCGTGAAACTCAGTCCGTATCCGGCGAAAATTTCGGCGATCCGGCCATCTTCCAAACCTGCGGCAATTGCGTCATCCACGGCATAGCCGAGGTCGCGGTGCGACTGATGGACAGCAACACCCAAGGTCCAGCGCCCGACGGCAAATCCGGGCAAAGGCGGCTGGTGCAGGGCGGTGACATTGCTCAGGCCGTATTCCAGTTGCGCTTTCGGTCCCATGGCGGCTTTCACCTCGCCGCGGGTAAGCGCTGACATGGCGGCGGCGA
>JAYSSN010000313.1:0-3388 GCA_043720555.1 Rhodobacterales bacterium
TCGTCGTAATCATAGCCGGTTTCGCGCCGCGTGACCTTTATCAATGCCTGCACCGTGTCAGACTGTCCAACCGGCAGAACCATGATACCCCCGATCTTCAATTGCGCCAAGAGGGGGCCGGGCGGGTCTTCGGCGGCCGCAGTCACCAGGATACGGTCAAAGGGGGCCTGATCGGGCAGGCCAAAGCTGCCATCTGCGGTGATCGTCGTGATGTTCGATAAATCCAGCTCGCGGAACAGCGCGGATGCTTCGCGCACCAGGCGGCGGTGGCGATCCACGGTATAGACGCGGCGGGCCAGCAGCGACAGGATGGCCGCCTGATAGCCCGAGCCGGTGCCAACCTCCAGCACGGTATCGCGGGGCTGGACGTTCAGCGCCTGCGTCATCAGGCCGACGACCGAGGGTTGGCTGATCGTCTGGCCGCAGGCGATGGGCAGCGGCATGTCCTCATAGGCGCGGTCGGCGAAAAGACCGCGCACGAAATCGCCACGGTCGATCTGTTCCATCGCGTTGAGCACGCGGGCATCGGTGACCCCGCGCGAGCGCAGCGCAAAGACAAAGCGCATCTTGCGTTCGGCCGGATCGTCAGGATCGGCCCCCTTGGTCATGCGAGGCGTGCCTTGAGTTCGGCCAGCTGGTCATGCGCGGTCAGGTCGGCACGCAGCGGGGTGATGGAGATGTAGCCTTCGAGGTTCACCGCCGCATCAGTGCCGGGCAGCGTGGGGGTCTGCTGCGGGCCACCCTTGATCCACAGATAGCGGCGGCCGTGGGGCGAGTGAACGGTTTCGGTGGAAAACGCGGTGTCGCGGCGGAACCCCTGAGCGGCGATCCTGTGGCCTTTGACGCCCGATGCGGGCAGCGGCGGGAAATTGACATTGTAGAACAGGCGGTAATCGGACTGGTCCCACAGGCCCTTTTCCCACAGTGCGCGCACGATTTTGGGGCCGTGGACGCGGGCCGCCTCAAACGGGTCGGCCATCCCGTCCATCGCGGGGCCGAAAAACTGCGACAGCGCGATGGCGGGCACGCCTTGCAGGGCACCTTCCATGGCAGCGCCGATGGTACCGGAATAGAGCACGTTTTCGGCGGCATTGTTGCCGCGGTTGACGCCGGAAAGGATCAGGTCGGGTTTCGCGCCATCAAGCACGTCATAGATCGCGGCCAGCACACAATCGGCAGGAGAGCCTTCGGCGGCATAGCGCCGTTCGCCCAGTTTGGCGATCATCATCGGGTGGGTATAGCTGATGCAGTGGCCGACGCCGGATTGTTCAAACGCGGGCGCGACGGTCCACACCTCGCCTTCCGGGCCCGCCAGATCGGCGGCAATCTCTTGCAGCACCTCAAGGCCCGGTGCGTTGATGCCGTCATCGTTGGTGACAAGAATGCGCATGAGACCCCCGTTTCCCCCTGATTAGAACAGGGGGCAGGGGGCCGCAAGGGAAGGTGTCGATATCGGGCGTCAGTCCTTGGCGCGTTCGACGTAGGAATAATCTTCGGTGTTGATGACAATCCGCGTGCCGGCCCCGATATGGGGCGGCACCATGACGCGGATCCCGTTCGAACAGTTCGCCGGTTTGTACGATGACGAGGCCGTCTGCCCTTTGACCACCGGTTCTGTATCGGTGATTTCCACGGTCACGCGCTGAGGCAGTTCGATCGCAATCGCCACGCCATCGAATGTTTTCAGTTGCACGCGGATGCCTTCGTTCAGAAACACCTTGTCGTCGCCCACGATGTCGGGATGCACTGCGAACTGTTCGTAGGTATTGGGCTCCATGAAGTGGAAGCCTTCGCTGTCCTCGTACAGAAAATCATAGTCGCGGTCATCCACGCTGGCCTTTTCCACCATTTCAGTGGTCCGCCAGCGTTCGGCCACTTTCACCCCGTCCGAAATGCGGCGCATGTCCACGGAGGTTGTGGGAGTGCCTTTGCCAGGGTGGAAATTTTCGGCTTTCAGGACGGCATAGAGCTTGCCGTCCATTTCGACGACATTGCCTTTGCGCAGCGACGAGGCGATGACTTTCACGGGTGGGTTTCCTTGCAGTTAATCCCTGTGCGCCCTAACAGGGACGCGCTTGGCGATGCACCTAGCGCATCCGGGCGAAAATCGAAAGCTGAAAGGTGAACTGGGATGGTGTCCTCGTGGTGGTCTGCGGCGCGGCATACGGACCGTCGGCCCGTGCTGCTGGCGCGCAACCGGGTGCAGGCTGGGATCAGGGTCTGGCTGGCCGAGCAGGGGTTCACCGAGGTGGACACCGCGGCGTTGCAGATCAGTCCGGGGAACGAGGCGCATCTGCACGGCTTTGCCACCACGGCCATTGGCAATGACGGGATCGGGCGGGCGATGTATCTGCACACATCGCCAGAGTTCGCGATGAAAAAGCTGCTGGCCGCGGGGGAAACCCGGATTGCGGCCTTCGCCCATGTATTTCGCAACCGCGAGCGGGGCGCGTTGCACAGCCCGGAGTTCACCATGCTGGAATGGTACCGGGTGGCGCAGGACTACACCGTGCTGATGGACGATTGCGCGGCGCTGCTGCGGCTCGCCTGCCGGGCGGCGGGAAGTGACATGCTGCGCTTCCGCGACCGGGTGTGCGATCCGATGCGGCAGCCCGAGCGGCTGTCGGTAGCCGAGGCGTTTCGGCGCCATGCCGGGATTGATCTGCTGGCGACGATTGATGGCGATGGCACCGATGCCGCGGCGCTGGCGGTGCAGGCGCGGGCGGCGGGGGTGCGGGTGGCGGCGGATGATACCTGGTCGGATATCCTGAGCCGGGTTTTGTCGGATCTGGTAGAGCCGCATCTGGGGCATGGCCGGGCGACAATCCTTGACCGCTATCCCAGTGCCGAGGCGGCGCTGGCGCGCCGGGCGGCGGACGATCCGCGCGTGGCGGAGCGGTTCGAGCTTTATGCCTGCGGGGTGGAGTTGGCCAATGGCTTTGGTGAATTGACCGATGCGCACGAACAGCGGCGACGCTTTGTGCTGGAAATGGATGAGAAACAGCGCGTTTACGGCACCCGCTATCCGCTGGACGAGGAGTTTCTGGCGGCGCTGGGGCATATGCCTGCGGCGTCTGGAACAGCCCTTGGGTTCGACCGGCTGGTGATGCTGGCGACGGGTGCGCCGCGCATTGACGATGTGATCTGGGCGCCGGTCGCGGACTGATCTGCCGACGCATTGCCGCACCGCGCGGCGCGCAACCTGTGCGGGTGGCGCGGCGGGTGTATTTGACCGCTGCCCGGACCCGTGTGGCTGAGCGTGCGCCTGATGCGTGCTATGACCCCGGACTCGCGCGACATTCTCAAAAGTAGAGTAAATCTGTAGACGCTCAACCATAAGCAGGTATTCCGGGACTAAAGTCTTAGTCGGGACTACCACCAAGAGGGA
>JAYSSN010000314.1:0-8809 GCA_043720555.1 Rhodobacterales bacterium
CCCACAGCGCTGGAGAATGCAGGCCCGGTGGTGGCTTGCGGCAGGCCCTGCACGCGCAATGGACGGCCCAGCCGGACCCGTTGCCCCAGGATGCGTGCGGCAAGGCCGTCCAGCCCCGGGATCTGGCTCCCGCCACCCGTCAGCACGATCTGTTGGCTGGGCAGGCTGTCAAACCCGGCGGCATCCAGACGGGCGCGGGTTTCTTCCAGGATCTCTTCCACGCGGGGCCGCATGATGCCGATCAGTTCGGTCCGGCTGATCTGGCGGCGGTCTTTTTCCCAATCGCCGCTGTCGCCGCGAATATCGATCATTTCGCGGTCGTCCATGCCGGTGGCATAGACCCCGCCGTTCATCGTCTTGATCCGTTCGGCCACCGCCAGCGGCACCTGCAACCCTTTGGCGATGTCGGAAGTCACATGATCCCCGCCCATCCGCACGGAATCGGCATAGATCATGTGCTTTTTCATGAAGATTGAAATGCCGGTTGTCCCGCCGCCCATGTCGATGCAGGCAGCCCCAAGTTCCTGTTCGTCTTCAACCAGCGATGAAATCCCCGACACATAAGCCGACGATGCAATCCCCGCGAGTTCCAGATCGCAGCGTTTGATGCAATAGAGCAGGTTTTGCACGACCGCGCCATCGACCGACAGAAGATGCATGTCGCAGGCCAGCCGGTTGCCGATCTGCCCGCGCGGATCGCCAAGACCAGTGCGATGGTCGATGGCAAAATTCACGGGCTGGGCATGCAGCACATCGCGCCCGTCGCCGATATCGGGTGCCTCGCAGGCGGCCATCACGCGGGCGACGTCCTGTTCGGTGACCACGCTGTCTTCCAGCTCCAGTTCACCGGCGAGGCCATAGCTGCGCGGATCGGCGCCGGAAAAGCAGGCGATCACATGATCGACCCGCACGTTCGCCATTTTCTGCGCCGCCTGCGCCACGGTGCGAATGGCCTTTTCCGTCTCGTTCATCTGGGTGATTTCGCCAAATCGTACACCCCGCGACCGTGTGGTGGCCGCACCAATCACCCGGAACGACGACTGCCCCGCCATCGGCCCCACGCTGTCGGATTCCATCAGTTTGTCCGGCCCGTCAAACCGCAGCACGAGGCACCCGATCTTGGTGGTGCCGATGTCGAGAATGGCGATCACCCCCCGCTGCATGGCAGCACGGCGCATGTTCCGCATGGCACGCTGGGTCTGATAGAGATCAGTCATAGCTCGGACTCCGGGGGTTCAAGGCCGCGTGCACGGCGGATTTGCAATTGGGCGTAGGGGGTCAGTCGCAGGACGGGGCGGGCGGCGATCCGCAGATCGATGGCGGCAACGTCACGGGCCAGGATGTCCTGCGCCTGATCCAGCGCCAACAGGCGTTCCACTGCCGCCACCGGGTTTTCAGCGGGCAGAAGGATTCGCTGATCGCGGTCCAGCACGATGTCCCAGCGACGGGCGCTGACCCGCACCAATCCGCGGATGCGCGCTTCCAGCGGGCTTGCTGCGGCCAGAACCGAGACAGCCTCGGCCGCGGCCACATCCGCCCCCTCGCCTGCGATGAGTGGCAGATCGGGCCGGTCACTGCGCGACGCAAGCGAGGCCACGCGGTGCCCGCCCGCATCCAGCATGTCGATCCGTCCATCGGTGCGCCACAGCATCACGGGCGTGCGTTCGGTGATATCCACCTGCAACACCCCGCCGGTACGCACCTTCAGCTCTGCCACCTCGACCGCGTCCAGCGCCTCGACCCGCGCGCGTGCGGTTTCCAGATCAATGTCAAAGGACGATTGCGGCAGAGCAAGGTCCAGCCGGACCCGGATCGCATCAGCAAGTTCGGGCGACGCGCCCTCGACCGACACGAGGCTGACGCGGAATTCGGGGCGATCCTGAAAATCTTCGCGCAGATCGACAAAGGTTTGCGCCAGCGCTGCACGGCGTGTGTCGTCCTGCAGATACAGCGTCGCGCCGCCAAAAACGACGAACACCGGAAGTCCGAAACGAAACAGCACGCGGAACACCGGGGTCAGCCACAGGCGTTGCATCCGGTAGGACATCCGCGAAGGGGCCGGATCACGGCGTATGGGCCGGCCTACCGACTGCATGATGCGTCCCTCACAATCCAGTCGCAAAGCTGCGCAAACGTCATCCCCGCCTGTGCAGCCTGTTCGGGTGACAGTGATGTGGGCGTCATGCCCGGCTGGGTGTTGGTTTCCAGCAGGATCAGACCTGCAAGACCCTTGTCTTCGTCCCACCGCAAATCGGTGCGCGACAGGCCGCGGCAACCCAGTGCCCGATGCGCGCGCAGTGCGTAATCAAGGCAGGCGGCGGTGATACTTTCGGGCAGATCGGCGGGCACAACATGCCGCGACCCGCCGGGTTTGTATTTGGCGTCAAAGTCGTACCAGCCGTCGGTGACGATATCGGTGACGCACAGCGCCTGGTCGCCCATCACCGTCACGGTCAGCTCGCGGCCCGCGACATACGCCTCGACCATCACTTCGGGCGGCATGCTGGCGGCAAGGCGGGGGGCATTCGCGCCCTCGCGCACGATATAGACGCCGACCGACGATCCTTCGTTGTTGGGTTTCACGACATAGGGCGCAGGCATCACATGGCCCGCCTCGACCGCCTCGCGCGTTGCAATCACGCTGTCCACGACAGGCAGGCCGGCCGCGCGGAACACGTCCTTGCTGCGGGCTTTGTCCATCGCGATGGCGGACGCCATGACGCCCGAATGTGTATAGGGGATTTTCAGCCATTCAAGGATACCCTGCACGCAGCCATCCTCGCCCCAACGGCCATGCAGCGCGTTGAAACAGATGTCAGGCCGCAAAGCTGTAAGCTGCGCAGGCAGATCCGGGCCGCAATCGACCTCTGATACCGTATATCCCGCCTCGCGCAGGGCACGGGCGCACGCTGCACCCGAGACGAGCGAGACTTCCCGTTCCACCGAGAAGCCACCCATCAGAACCGCTACACGGGGGGATGTCTTGCCCGACATGCCCGCCATCACTGCCTCAACCCCGGTCTGTTGCCGGATTTTTCGTTATTTTGCCGCCGGTTCGCCGACGCGCATAATTTCCCACTCTAACGTGATCCCGGCGTTTTGGAAAACCCTTTTTCGCACTTCTTCGCCCAATCCTTCCAGATCGGCGGCAGTCGCCCCGCCTGCATTGATCAGAAAGTTGGAATGCATCGGCGACATCTGTGCGCCACCGATTCTGGCACCCCGCATTCCGGCATCATCAATCACTTTCCACGCCTTCAATGCATGACTGTCGTCGGAACGGCCCGTGCTGGAATGGCCCACAGGGTTGCGGAAGGTGGAACCCGCGCTGCGATCCCTGGTGGGCTGGGTTGCGTCGCGTTTGGCGATCTGCTCATCCATTTTCGCGTGCAGATCCACAGGGTTACCGGAGTTCGCGCGAAAGCTGGCGGCGATGATGACGGCACCGTCCGGCACATCGCTTTGCCGGTAGCGCAGGTGCAGCTCGGCCGCGGCCAGCGTTGCAATGGTCCCATCGCGCCGCACCATCTGCACGTCAATCAGATGGTCGGCGACATAAGACCCATAGCAGCCTGCGTTCATCCGCACCGCCCCGCCGATACTGCCCGGAATGGTGCGAAGGAAGGTCAGATCCAGTCCCGCATCGGCGGCTTTTCGGGCGACATGGGCATCAAGTGCCGCCGCGCCGGCCGTGACGGTTGCCCCAGCGGTATGAATGGAATTGAACCCGCGTCCCAATCGGATCACCACAGCCCGGATGCCCCCGTCGCGCACGATGAGGTTGGAACCAACGCCCATCGGAAACACCGCAACGGTCGGGTCAAGTGCCGCAAGGAACGCCGCAAGATCGTCCGCATCTGCCGGCTGAAACAGCCAATCCGCAGGCCCGCCCACGCGCAGCCACGTCAGGTCGGCCAACGGCCGTTTCGGGGTGAGGGTGCCGCGCACGGAGGGAAGATCGTTGGTCATGCATTGTTGTTGGGGTTTTTTTGCAGCGCTCGCAAGGGCCCGCATCACCTTACCCCATCTGTCGCCGGACCCAGCGCCACAGGTAAACCACCGGCCAGCGCAGCACGGACACACCGGCAGCCAGAAGGACCAGCCCCAGAACGGGGCCATTCGCATAGGTGACCCAGCCCAGCAGCGGAATACCGATGGCAATCAGCGTGTAGGCGTTGCGCCAGTGGTTGTCGCGGCTGGGAAACATCGCCAGCACATTCGCCGCAATCAACCACAACAGGGCCAGACCCAGCGGGATCATTTACGCAGCTCGGGTGGCAGGTCCACCGGCTTGCCCAGTGCCTTCCTGACGAAATAGATCAGCGGATTGCGGAACATCGACAGGAACGCAAACAGCCCGAACGCCGCCCACAGCCAGCCATGCTGCCAACCGATCCAGACGATCAGCACGGGGGCGAGCACCAGAAGCGTGATCCCCGGCACCATCTGCCGCTTCATCGGCAATAGCGCCGTCACAGTCGCAGCCAGCACCCAGACCGAGGCGGAAATCAGTGCCCAGCTCATGCCGCTTTTCCGATCAGTCGGGCGGGCAACGCATTGGCCCAGGCGGAAATTGTCCCTGCCCCAAGACAAACGACCATATCCCCCGGCCGCGCCTGTTCGCGGACCAGCCGCGCCAGATCAGACTCGTCCATGATGGTGCGGGCATGGCGGTGACCGTGGGCAATCAGGCCAGCCACCAGATCATCGCGCGATGCGCCGGGGATGGGGTCTTCGCCGGCGGCATAGACATCGGCGATTGCGACCACATCCGCGTCGTTAAAGCAGGTACAGAAATCTTCGAACAGGTTGGACAGGCGCGAATAGCGGTGCGGTTGATGGATGGCGATGACGCGGCCTTTGGTGGCCTGACGCGCGGCCTTCAGCACGGCCGCGATTTCCACCGGATGATGGCCGTAGTCGTCGATGATGGTCACGCCATCCACTTCGGCGACTTTGGTGAAGCGGCGGTTGACGCCTGCGAAACCCGCCAGCGCCTCGCGGATTTCATCGCGCTTCATGCCAAGGTGGCGGGCGACGGCGATGGCGGAAAGCGCGTTCGACACGTTGTGATCACCGGGCATCGGCAGGGTGCACCCTGCGATCATCGCCCCATCCCCTTCGCCCTGCAGAGCGACGTCGAAATGGGCCACGCCGTTGTCATAACTCAGGTTTACCGCCCGCACATCGGCTTGCGCGTTAAAGCCGAAAGTCACGATGCGACGGTCGGTCAGGCGGCCCACAAGCGCCTGCACTTCGGCGTGGTCGGTGCAGCAGACAGCAAGGCCGTAGAACGGAATGTTGGACACGAAATCCAGAAAACCTTTGCGCAGGGCATCGAAGGTGCCCCAATGTTCCATGTGTTCGGGGTCGATGTTGGTGACGATCGCGATGGTCGCTGGCAGGCGGTTGAAGGAACCATCGGACTCGTCCGCCTCGACCACCATCCATTCGCCCGCCCCCGCCCGCGCGTTCGATCCATAGGCATGGATCACCCCGCCATTGATGACGGTGGGGTCAAAGCCGCCTTTGTCCAGCAAGGTGGCCACCATGGTGGTTGTCGTGGTTTTGCCATGCGTCCCCGCGACCGCAATGTTGGACCGCAGGCGCATCAGCTCGGCCAGCATTTCCGCCCGCCGCACCACCGGCAGCTTGCGCAGGCGCGCCTCTTCCAGTTCGGGGTTGCCCTTCTTGATGGCGCTTGAAATCACCACCACCGCCGCCGCGCCGATATTTTCGGCGCGCTGCCCTTCAAAGAACGTGGCCCCCAGCTTCACCAGCCGGTCGGTGATCTTGGACGCTTTTGCGTCCGACCCCTGCACACGGTAACCAAGCGTCATCAGCACCTCGGCGATACCCGACATGCCAATGCCGCCGATGCCCACAAAGTGGATCGGCCCCAGTTCCAAAGGCAGTTTGGTGGCAGCGTTCATGGTATCCTCGCCAGCGTTTCGACCAGTGCGACAAGCCGGTCCGTTGCATCGGGCCGCCCCTGCGCCAGCGCATTCCGCGCCATCCGCTCGGCAGCTTTGGGTTGGGTTAAAATCGCTTCCATCTGAACAGCCAGCACGCCTGCGTCAAGCTGCTTTTCCGGGATCAGGATCGCTGCCTCGGCGTCAACAAGGCCGCGGGCGTTGGCGGTCTGGTGATCACCGGTCGCGGCTGCGAAGGGGATCAGGATGGATGGCCGCCCGATCACCGAAATATCGGCAACTGACGACGCGCCGGACCGCGACACCACCAGTTGCGCTTCCGACAGCCGCCGCGGGACGTCGGGAAAGAACGGCTCTACATCCGCGCGGATGCCCGCCGCCGCGTAGGCCGCAATCACGCGCACCTGATCTTCATCCCGCGCCTGATGGGCCACGCGCACCCTGTCACGCAGTGCCGCGGGCAGTGCCGCGATCGCGGCGGGAACCACGTCGGACAGGATGCGTGCGCCCTGACTGCCACCGATCACGACGACGCTCATCGGATAATCCCCCGGCGGGATGTAACCGGCGCCGGCGCGTTCGATCACGCTGGCACGGACCGGGTTTCCGGTGTGAACGCCGGTCACCCCGTGAGGCAAGTCCGTCGGCCATGTGCCGCAGGCCACCTGATCCACGCGACGCGCAAACACCTGGTTGACCCGCCCCAGTACCCCATTCTGTTCATGGATCATCCGCGGACAGCGCAAAACAAAGGCAGCCGACAGCGCGGGAATGGTGGGATAGCCGCCAAACCCGACGACGATCGCGGGCTTGTCGCGCATCATCCCGACGACCGCGCCGATGATACCACCCAGGATATGAAACGGCGCCAGCAGTTTCGCGATCATGCCGCCGCGCGCGAAGGTGGCCGAACTCACCTGCTCGACCTGGACAGGATGCGGAAAGCCGCCCGCATAGCGCGCGCCCCGCGCGTCGGTGGACAGCTTGACCCGCCAGCCCTTGCGTACCATCGCCTCGGCCAGGGCCTGGGCGGGGAACATGTGCCCCCCCGTCCCGCCCGCTGCGATCAAAAGCAAGGGTGCAGCCATTACCGCCCCCGCCGCAGGATATCGCCCATCTCGCCTTGCGGCCGCGCCCGTGTCATCGCAAGAAGTGCCCCGACGGTGATGCCCGCGGCAATGACGGACGACCCACCGTAGCTGACAAACGGCAGGGTCATCCCCTTGGCGGGCAGCAGGCGCACCGCGACACCCATATTGATCATCGCCTGCACGCCAAAGACGCACGCCAGCCCGGTGCCCGCCAGGCGCACAAACGGATCACGTTCGCGCAGCAGTCGCAGCAGCGATCGGGCGACAACGGTGGCGTACAGCGCGATGATGCAAAGAACCAGGATCAGGCCGTATTCTTCGGCGGCCACGGCAATGATAAAGTCGGTGTGCGCATCAGGCAGCGCCCATTTGACCTGCCCTTCGCCGACGCCCACACCAAAAAAGCCGCCCTCCTGGATGGCGTTGACGGCATAGCCGATCTGCGTGCGCGGATCGACATCAGGAGACAGATATCCATCGATCCGCCGGGCAAAGTGTTCGGACGTTTCATAGGCGAAAAAGCCACTGGTGACCACCAGCCCGATCACCACGCCGATCAGCATCATGGGCGCTCCGGCGACAAAGTAGATGGTACCCCAGGCAAACAGCACCAGCATCGCTTGACCGAAGTCCGGCTGCAAAGCCAACAGCGCCACCACCACCAAAACAATTGCAAACGACAGCGATTTTCCCGGCGGGCCGTTCACATCCTGGCTGGCGGCCATAAGCCACGCCATCAGGATCACGAAACCCGGCTTGAGAAACTCGGACGGTTGCACGGATGCAAAGCCCAGGCTGAACCAGCGGATCGCGCCTTTGCCGAAATCGGTACCAAACATCGGCAGCAGGGCAAGGGCGATGAAAGCGCCGACAAATCCCAGAACGCCCAGACGGCGCACCATTTCGGGTGTCATCATCGACACCCCGATCATGGCCACCATCGCCATGCCGCCAAAGAACATCTGGCGTTCGACGTAGTAATAGGGATCAAGCCCGTTGCGATCCGCGAGAGGGACCGAGGCCGCAAGCCCCAGCATCAGCCCCGTGCCGAACAGCATGAACACACAAGTCATCGACCATTTGTCGATTGTCCGCCACCACCGTGGAATGACCGGTTCAGTCACCCGCGTGGGGCTGGAGCCATAGACCATCTCAGTCATGGGAATCCGCCCGATATCGCCTGTTATGCCTCTGACCCCGATCTGATGCCGGAGCTTGCGTCCAGAGTAGCGAAGAATGGGCCGGGTGACTAGTTGGAAAGCGCAGACTGCTTGCCGAATGCTGGAACGGCGGGCATGTTTGTGGAAATGGACATGGCCCCAATGGTGACACCCAGCGTCGTGCAGGCCGGTCTCTTTGATCCCGACGGGACAGCGCGCTCACGGGCGGCAGGTCAGCCCCCCGCAACTCCCGCCTCGGCAAAGGTTGCCATACCCGACTGGCAGGCAACCGCCGCCTTCACGACACCGAGCGCAAGCGCCGCCCCCGACCCCTCGCCAAGACGCAGGCCCAGTGACAGCAAGGGTTCCTTGCCCAAACGGTTCAGCAACCGCCCATGCGCGCCTTCGGCACTCAGGTGGCCCGCAACGGCGTGGTCAATGGCACCGGGCCGTTCGAACTCAAGGCAGGCGGCTGCGGCGCAGGCGATGAAACCATCCAGAATAAGCGGGATGCGCAGCGACCGCGCCCGCGCCATGGCCCCCGCCATGGCCGCAATCTCACGCCCGCCAAGGCAGCGCAGGGCCTGCAAGCCGTGCCCGACAGCGCCGGGATTGGCGGCAATTC
>JAYSSN010000315.1:0-3383 GCA_043720555.1 Rhodobacterales bacterium
TGGGATCGACAATTACATGCCGCTCTCGGATTGGCGCGACGGGTTTGATCACCACGACGCCGCCACGGCCCCGGCGATCTACGACCGGGCCTACCTGCAATCGAACATCACCGGCGGCGAAGGGTTCGACTGGTTCTATGCCAACGCCCTTGATCGAACCGCGCAGAACCGCACGCCGATCACCGATGGCGCTGCCGCAAAACCGTGGGTGTTCCAATTCAAGAATTTGCGGGCATGGTGGCAAAGCCCGCATTTCAACCGTCCAAGCGGGGTGGAGAGCGGCACGCCGACGGCATGGGTTCCGCAATCCAAGCCTATCTGGTTTACGGAATTGGGCTGCCCCGCGATTGATCGCGGCACCAACCAGCCCAACGTCTTCTTCGATCCGAAATCGTCGGAAAGCTTCACGCCTTACTTTTCACGGGGCTGGCGCGACGATGGGATCCAGCGTGCCTATCTCGAGGCGACCTACCTGTTCTGGGGTGCTGCGCCGAACAACCCGACATCGTCTGTGTATGGCGCGCGCATGGTTCATGTCCCCGAATGCGCGGCCTGGACCTGGGATGCGCGGCCCTATCCATTCTTTCCGGAACTGACCGACGTCTGGACCGACGGTCCGAACTGGCGACTTGGCCACTGGCTGACCGGGCGGCTGGGCGCTGTTTCGCTGGCGGCCCTTGTGCGGCACCTCTGTCTGCGCGCCGGGATGCCGGAAGAGCTGATCGACGTCTCCGGCCTCTGGGGTGCGGTCGAGGGCTATGTCATCTCGGCATTGGAAGCCCCGCGCGCTTCGATTTCCACGCTGGCCAGGCATTTCGGCTTTGATGCGGTCGAGAGCGCGGGCCGCATCAAGTTCCTGATGCGCGGCCGGATTGCCAGCGCGACAATCACCCCCGACAGCATGGTGGCCCCAGCCTCGGCGCAGGGCGACGTGATGGAACTGACCCGTGCACAGGAAACCGAACTGCCGCAGGCCCTGAAGTGGCAGGTCGCGCGCGCCGACGAGGATTACGACGCTGCACAGGTCGAAGCGCGGCGCATCACCGTCGATACCACCCGCATCGCGTCCGAGTCCTTCCCGATGGCGATCCCGCCCGAGGAGGCCGAACGCCGCTGCCGTCGCGCATTGATGGAAGCGTGGGTGGGGCGCGAAAGCGCGGTGTTTCGTCTGCCGCCATCACAGCTGGCGCTGGAACCCTGCGATGTGATCCTGCTCGACCACGATGGCCGCCTGACGGAAATGCGACTGGTGTCCATCGCCGACTCGGACCTGCGCAGCGTCGACGCCGTGCGCCAGGATCGCGCGGTCTATGACTTGCCACCCGGCGAGCCGCGCCCAGCGTCCTTGTCGCCGCCCACGGTCTTCGGCACACCGGACGTCGTGCTCCTCGACCTGCCGCAGCTGCGCGAGGAGCAACCTGCGCATCGGCCCATGGTCGCGGCCTATGCCAAGCCATGGCCGGGCGAAATCGCCGTCTACCGCAGCGCCGCGACAGATGGTTTTGCCCTGCTGACCACCTTCGGTTCGCGGGCACGGATGGGAGTGCTGGCAGCGGATTTGTATTCAGGGCCGGTGTCACGCTTCGATCTGGGCAATGCGCTGGTGGTCGATCTTTATTCCGGCACGCTGGAGAGCGTCACGGATATCACCCTCCTGGGCGGCGCGAATGCGCTGGCCGTCGAAACTGGCGCAGGGCAATGGGAGATCGTTCAAGCCGGGGTGGCCGAACTGATTGCACCGGGGAGGTACCGGCTGACCCGATTGCTGCGGGGTCAGCGCGGAACGGAAGGGGCGATGGTCAGCACGGTGCCGACCGGCGCGCGGATAATGGTGCTGGACACGGCCACAGCCCCTTTGCCGATCTCCGAAGCCGACCTTGGCTTGCCATGGAACTGGCGAATCGGCCCTGCGTCACGACCGGTCAGCGACGAGACCTTTGTCGCCACCACGTTTACACCCGAGGGCGCCGGGTTGCGGCCGTTTTCGGTCGCCCATGTCGAACAGCCTTGGCGCACGGCACGCAGCCCCAGCGATCTGACGATCCGCTGGACGCGCCGGTCGCGATCCCTTGCCGCCGATATCTGGGGCGCTGGCGAAGTGCCTTTGGCCGAGGACAGTGAAGCCTACGAGGTGGAAATCCGTGATGGCGGGGCGGTCAAACGCACGCTGACCACCACGACAACCAGCGTCATTTATACCGCCGCACAGCAGACCACCGACTGGGGCGCGCCGCTTGGCCCCGGCCAATCCCTCGCGATCCGCATCTACCAGCTCTCCGCCCTGATCGGCCGGGGCGCTGGGCGATCCGTCACACTCAGCTTCTGAAAGCGCATCCATGTCCGACATCACCACCCACCTTCTGCTGCCCTACTTCCTGGCCTCGCAGGCGCAAAAGCACGTCACCCACAACGAGGCGCTGCGCCTGCTGGACGCAATGGTTCAGCTGTCGGTCCTCGACCGAGTCCGGACCACGCCGCCCGCCAGCCCGGTCGACGGCGACCGGCATATCGTGGCCTCCGGTGCCACTGGCCTTTGGTCAGGATGGGATTTGAACGTCGCCTTCTGGATCGATGGAGTCTGGATGCGGCTGGTCCCGCGCCCGGGTTGGCTGGCATGGATCGCCGCAGAACAGGTCTTTGTTGTCTGGAATGGGTCGACCTGGGATCCAGTCGGCGAACCGGTGGATGTGCCAGATGCGATCTTCAGCCTGGTGAACGACGCCGATCCGACGAAGAGGGCGCTGTTCTCGCTGTCCGGGATTCCGACCGGTACAACGCGGACCTTCGCCCTGCCGAACACATCGTCGGAACTGGCAATCCTTGCGGGCACCCAGACCTTCAGCGGCAACAAGACCTTCTCCGGTTCGCTGACCGCGTCGGGTGCCGTGTCCATCACTGGCACGCTGACCGCCTCAGGCACGGTCACCGTGTCGGCGGCGGCGGCCTCGATCGGCACAGCGATCACCGCTGCGACCTATGGGATGGGCACCGGGGTCAATCCTACCGGCGTGACCAAGACCCTCAACCTTGGCACCGGCGGCGCATCCGGATCGACCACGGTCGTCAATATAGGTTCGGCCACGGCTGGGGCCGGTGGCACCACGGTCGTCAACACGCCGACGGTGACTTTCGCCAATGCGGTGACGCAGGTTGGCATGCCCCAAGCCAACCTGACAGCGCAGCTCTTGGGCCTCGGCGGTGCCACTGCGGACAGCTTCAATCGTCTGTCGATGAACACTCCGGCTGTCCTCTTGAACAATGCAGGTGCCGGGATCGAAGCGACGGTGAACAAGGCGGCAGCCGCAAACGATGCGGCCTTCGCTTTCAAGACCGGGTTCTCGGTTCGGGCGCTGATCGGCCTTTTGGGCAACGACAACTTCAGC
>JAYSSN010000316.1:0-8774 GCA_043720555.1 Rhodobacterales bacterium
AAGGCGCAGGCACGGGTGCAGGCACAATGCGTACCGGGCAGTCTGATGCAGCACCGGGCGGCGGAGTGATCGATGACCTGCGCCGCATGGTCAGTGGCGCAGGCGGTGGCGGTCTGGTCGGCGGGCTATCCGAAATCCTTGGCCGCTTCTCGAACCCGGTTCAGTCCGCAAAGGCCCGCACATGGGTCGATACCGGTCCGAACGGCGCGCTGGCACCGGGCGATCTGGAAGAAGCGCTGGACGAAGAAACGATCAGCGACCTTCAGCAGAAAACCGGGCTCAGCCGCAGTGATCTGCTGACACGGCTCAGCGCAGTCCTGCCCGACGCGGTGGATCAGCTGACGCCAGAGGGCCGCTTTCCGACCGAAGACGAGGCGCGTGGCCTGATCTGACCGCTTCGGATTGCGGAACACGATACAGCATCGCAAAGCTCTTTTCGTGACAAAGAAAGACCAGCTTCGTCGAAGCTGGTCTTTTCCCGTTTTTCAATGCATCACCGCCTCCTGGGGTCTGGGTCGGCGCGATGCGCTGATCCTGTCGCCGATCATCAGGCCATCCGCACCAGCTGAAATCACCACCGTCGCGCCATCAAGCACATCACCCGCAAGGATCATTTCGGCCAGCGGGTCTTGCAGATGCCGCTGGATCACACGCTTTAGCGGGCGCGCACCGAACACCGGGTCATAGCCTTCTTCCGCCAGCCATGTCCGCGCGGCAGGATCCATTTCCAGCACGATCTTGCGTGCGGTAAGCCGCGCCTCCAGCCGCTTCAGCTGGATATCGACAATTGCGCCCATATCTGCCCGCGCAAGCCGGTCAAAGATGATCTGATCGTCCAGCCGGTTCAGAAACTCGGGCCGGAAATGGCCGCGCACGGCCTCCATCACCTCGGCCCGCGCCTGTGTCGGGTCCGCGCCATCCGGCAACTGGCTCAGCGCATGGGAACCCAGATTGCTGGTCAGCACGATCAGCGTCTGCTTGAAGTCCACCGTCCGGCCATGGCCATCGGTCAGCATCCCGTCGTCCAGCACCTGCAGCAGCACGTTGAACACATCGGGATGCGCCTTTTCCACTTCGTCAAACAACACAACCTGATAGGGTCTGCGACGCACGGCTTCTGTCAGTGCCCCGCCTTCGTCATAGCCGACATAACCGGGCGGCGCACCGATCAGGCGCGCGACGGAATGTTTCTCCATGTATTCCGACATGTCGATCCGCACCATCGCCTGATCGTCATCGAACAGGTAAGCCGCCACGGCCTTGGTCAGTTCCGTCTTCCCCACGCCCGTCGGCCCCAGAAACAGAAACGAGCCAAGCGGGCGATTTTCGTCGTTCAACCCCGCCCGTGCCCGCCGGACCGCATTGGCGACAGCAGTCAGCGCCGGCATTTGGCCGATGACCCGCTTGCCAAGTTCGGCTTCCATCCGCAACAGCTTGTCCCGCTCACCTTCCAGCATCTTGGTCGTTGGAATGCCGGTCCAGCGCTCCACCACCTCGGCGATCTGTTCGGGACGCACGGCTTCGGCCACCAGTGCCTGCCCCTCGCGCGCCTCTGCGTCGGTCAGTTTCTTTTCCAGGCCCGGAATAATGCCGTAAGACAATTCACCCGCACGGCCCAGATTGCCCTCGCGCTTGGCTTGATCCAACTCGGCCCGGGCGCGGTCGAGTTCTTCCTTCAGACCGCGCGCCACCTCAAGGCTGTCCCGTTCGGCCTGCCATTGCGCAGTCATCTCGGTCGACCGTTCCAGCAAGCCGGACAGCTCTTTCTCCAGCTTTTCCAGACGGTCGACACTTGCGGCGTCATCCTCTTTCTTCAACGCCTCCGCTTCGATCTGCAATTGCAGAATCTGGCGGTCGAGGGCATCCAGCTCTTCGGGCTTGCTATCGACTTCCATCCGCAACCGGCTGGCCGCCTCATCGATCAGGTCGATGGCTTTGTCTGGCAGGAAACGGTCGGTGATATAGCGATGGCTCAGCGTGGCCGCTGCCACCAGCGCGCTGTCCGAAATCCGCACGCCGTGGTGCAGTTCGTATTTTTCCTTGATCCCGCGCAGGATGGAAATTGTATCCTCCACGGTCGGCTCGGCCACGAAAACCGGCTGGAACCGCCGGGCGAGGGCTGCGTCCTTTTCCACATATTTGCGGTATTCATCCAGCGTGGTTGCGCCCACGCAGTGCAATTCACCCCGCGCCAAGGCGGGCTTGATCAGGTTCGCCGCATCCATCGCGCCTTCGGATTTGCCCGCCCCGACCAGCGTGTGCATCTCATCGATGAACAGGATCACTTCACCCGCGGCGGCCTCGATCTCGTTCAGGATGGCCTTCAGCCGCTCCTCGAACTCACCCCGATATTTGGAGCCCGCGATCAGTGATCCCATGTCCAGCGCCATCAGCCGCTTGTTGCGCAGCGATTCAGGTACATCGCCGTTGATGATGCGCAGGGCCAGCCCTTCGGCAATCGCGGTTTTGCCGACACCGGGGTCACCGATCAGCACCGGGTTGTTCTTGGTACGGCGCGACAGCACCTGCATGGTGCGGCGGATTTCGTCGTCCCGCCCGATGATCGGATCGATCTTGCCGTCGCGCGCCGCCTCGGTCAGGTCACGCGCGTATTTCTTCAAGGCGTCGTAACCGGCTTCGGCATTGGCCGTGTCGGCCGTGCGGCCCTTGCGCACATCGTTGATCGCGGTGTTCAGGTTCTGTGGCGTGACCGCCCCCGCGACCAATGCGTCCTTCGCAGGGCCTGCGACCATGGCAAGCGCCATCAGGATGCGTTCGACCGGCACAAAGGCATCGCCCGCCTTCTTGGCAACCTTCTGCGCTTCATCCAGCACGCGCACGAGGGCGGGGTCCATGAAAGGCTGCGCGTCACCTGAAACCTTGGGCAGTTTTCCCATCGCCAGCGCCAGGGCTTCGGTCACCCGCGCCGGCTCGCCACCCGCACGGCGAATCAGGTTGGCGGCCAGCCCCTGATCGTCGTCCATCAGCGCCTGCAACAGATGCTCGGGTGTCAGTCGCTGGTGGCTGTCCCGCATCGCAATCGTCTGCGCGGCGTTCAAAAATCCGCGCGACCGTTCCGTGAACTGCTCAAGGTTCATCGGTCATCTCCTTATGTTGGCACTGCGGACGCGCCCTATAGCGGCACACGTCGAACAGCCTCACCATTCAGATGGGATTGTCTTTGACGCAGAGCAAGTCCCCCCATCCTCTCTGTTCAAATATCTCAACGGGGTCCGGGGCTGTGGAAACCCCCGGCGCTCTCGGCAATCAGTCCGCCTGATACCGCACATAGGCAAAAGCCGACCCGTCCGCTGCCCAACTCGGCACGTTGATGGTGCCCTGGCCGCCCGTGAACGCGGCAATCCGCCGCCGGTCGCCGCCATCCGGAGCGCACAGCACCAACGCCACAGGCAAATCCGCCGGATGCCCCAAGGTGCCGGGCGGATAGGCGAGGTACACCAGATAGCGCCCGCACGGAGAGGGATGGGGAAACCAGTTCACATGGTCATCCGTAAACAACTGCCGCTGATCGGACCCGTCCGCACCCATCACCCAGATCTGCGCATGGCCACCCCGGTCACAGTTGTAATAGATCAGGCGACCGTCGGCGGAATAGTCCGGCCCGTCGCAATGGCCCTCGCCATTGGTCAGGCGGGTTTCTTCGCCGCCGGTCATAGCGATGGTATAGACGTCAATCACCCTGCTGTCCCGTGCCGCGACATAGGCCAGCCGTGTTCCGTCGGGTGACCAGCCGTGCCACCAGCTGGGGGCTGCCTGCGTCACGGGGCGCGGGGTGCCACCGCTTGCCGGAAGCATGAAAATCTCGGCCCCGCGGTCGGTGTGATGCGACAGCACGATGTGCGCGCCATCGGGGCTGATGCCGTGGTCGTTGTTGCAGCGCGTGGCAAAACCTGTGTCCACGGGAACCAGCGCGGGTTTATCCAGCGACACGCGGCACAACAACCCGTCACCGTTCACCAGCAGGCTGCCCCCGCCGGGATCCCAGTTCGGTGCCTCGATCCGGTCAGCGGTTTCCAGAACCATGCGTTCGGCACCGTCCGCGATGTCCCAGATGCAAAGGATCGACCGCATCACTTGTCCTTTGGCGTGACAAGGCGGGGTGGCCGGATACCTTCGGCCGCCCTGAACAGCCCGAAGGTCTGGTTGACGTAATTCACGACGCCCGAGATCTTTTCCATGTACGATGCAAGCTCGGGGGTCTTGACCGCTTCGACCATCTGCACCGGGCGATCGGGACCATCGCCTTCAAACTGGCAATAGAACAAGGGATCGCCCCGGCGCAGGATGATATCCTTTTCCGGTTCGTGCCACTCAAACGCCCACATCAGCGCGCGCGGCCAGATGTTGATGGGAAAGCGCCCGCCAAAGATCGTGCCGGGCAGCGGGTCTTTACGGTAATGCGCAAAAGTGCCCAACTGGGTCATGTACACCACTTCATCGGAGATAAAGCAGTAGGGCAGCACCAACTGGATCGTGGGGCGGTCAGGGTAGCGCCATTCGGCCTCATTCACCAGGGTCAGCATCTCGCCCAGTTTTGATCCGCGAATAGGGCTGGCGACGCCTGCGCGGTTCACCAGTTGCGCCTTGCCGTCCTTGTCGCGGCTAAAGCCGATGTGGATATCGAACGGGCATTTCACCATGAAATACCGGCTTTCCATCTGGATCACGGCGGGACAGCGGCTGGCGGATTTCGCATGGGCCTTGTTGGTCTGCCGGAACATCAGCCGTTCGGGCGCGTCGTACATCACCGCCCCTTTGTCGTGCGCAAGAAACCAGCCCACGGTGATCGGCCCGGACTTCGGCCCGTCATCGTTGCGGTTGTGGGTGATGTTGATCTGCATGCCGTGCCCCTTGGTTTTGCGGCACAAGGTGCGGTCGCGGTGCGGTGCAAGTCAACCGCCCGGCTTGAAATATCCGCCTTCTTTCTTGACAGCACGGATTGCCCCGCCCATGACGCGGCCATCCAGCCCGGAGTGTCCCATGCCCGATGACCGCCTGATTGTTGCCCTTGATGTTCCCAACATCGTGCAGGGGTTGGACCTTGCCGCGCGTCTGGGAGATGCGGTGTCGTTCTACAAGGTCGGCCTGGGGATGTTGACCGGGGGTGGGTTTGCCTTGGCCAATGAGCTGAAGCAGGAGCATGGCAAGCGGGTATTTCTGGACCTGAAGCTGTTTGACATCGGGGCGACAGTGGAAGCGGCAGTCAGAGGGATTGCACAGTACGATCTGGATTTCCTGACGGTGCACGGCGATCCGCAGGTGGTGCGGGCAGCGGCGGAAGGCAAGGGCGCGACGGGGCTGAAGATTCTGGCCGTGACCATACTGACATCGCTGGACCGGGCGGATCTTGACCTGAACTGCATCAAGCCGGGGGATATTGCCGCGATCACGCTGGAACGTGCGGCGCGGGCGTTGGAGGCGGGGGCCGACGGGGTGATCGCAAGCCCGCAAGAAGCGGCGATGATCCGGGCGTTGCCGCAGGCAAAGGGCAGGTTGATCGTGACGCCGGGCGTGCGGCCTGCGGGCGCGGCGCCGGGCGATCAGAAGCGGATCGCGACACCGGCGCAGGCGATCGCGGACGGTGTGGATCACATCGTGGTGGGCCGGCCGATCTGGCAAGCGGCGGACCCGCGGGCGGCGGCATTGGCAGTGGTGGCCGAACTGCGTTGACGGCAGATGTCCGGTCGAACGTTTCCTGATTTTCGTTATTGATATCCGAAGTGTATATGAATTCTGCGCGCAGTCTCCCGCGGCTCTGAAGCAGAGGGGGATCGCAGATTCGATCAGCCTGCTCCCGGAAAATCTCCTCCTGCTGCGTTCGGCCACTCCGGTCAGAACTGGGTCGTGGCAAGCGGACTTGGAATAGAAATAATAAACTTATTGCCGTCAGGTTTTCTCACCCAAGGGGGAAGATCAGCACTGCACGAAAGTCGTTCACGTTGGTCAAGGTGGGACCGGTTACCACCTGGTCGCCGATCCTTGCGAAGAACCCATGAGAGTCGTTCCGCGCCAGCGCTGCAACCGCATCCCCCCCCCGCAGCAGCGTGTCAGGCGCGATCACCGCGCCGGCCACCTCGGCTCCGCCATCCACCCCGTCCGTGTCGCAAGCCAAGGCGTGAATACCCGCCGCACCATCCAGCGCAATCGCCAGGGCCAGGCAGAACTCCGCATTCGGCCCGCCCACACCGTCGCCGCGCCGCGTTACCGTCAGCTCTCCGCCCGATAACAGCAGAACAGGCGCCGCCCCCGGCACCATCGCCGCCTGCACCTCGCGCGCCATCCGGGCCTGCACCGCTGCGACATGCCGCGCCTCGCCTTCCACGGCATCACCCAGCACGCGGACGTCACAACCCGCATCTCGGGCCATGCCCGCTGCGGCCGCCAGCGATTGCGCCGGGGCCGCATAAATGCGGTTTTCAACCCGGGTCAGACGTGGATCATCCGGCCGCACCACGCCCGAAGGCCGCGTCAGCGCCTGCGTCACAGCCGGCGGCACCGCGACGCCCCACCGCGCAAGGATGGCCTGCGCCATGGCTGGCGTCGTCGCATCCCCCACCGTCGGCCCCGAGCCGATGAATGCCGGATCATCGCCCGGCACATCTGAAATCATCAGCGCCAGCATCCGCGCGGGATACGCCGCCGCCGCCAGCTGCCCGCCCTTGACCTGTGACAGGTGCTTGCGCACCGTGTTCATCTGGTCAATCGGCGCTCCGCTGGCCAGCAAGCCCGCGTTCACCGCCCGCTTTTCCGCAAGGCTCAGCCCGGCCGCCGGTGCCACCAGCAGCGCCGAAGCCCCGCCAGAGATCAGCGCGAGCACGAAATCATCGGGACCAAGGTCCGTCACCATCGCCAGCATCCGCGCCGTCGCCATACCGCCCGCTGCATCAGGCACCGGATGCGCCGCCTCAACAACCTCCACCCCCCTGCACGGCCGCCCATAGCCATAGCGCGTGATGACCAGCCCGTCACATGGCCCCCAAGCCGCCTCGACCGCCTCGGCCATCCGCGCGCTGGCCTTGCCCGCACCGATCACCACGACCCGCCCCGCCGGTTTCGGCGGCAGATGCGCAGCGAGCGACCGCATCGGATCGGCCACGCCAACCGCGCGGTCAAACAGGCTGCGTAGAAAGGCCGCAGGCTGGTCAGGCACAGTCATGGTGCAGCACTGCTGGAGGCACGGCGTACCAGATGCACCGGCGCGCGGGTTTCGGGGGCCGGATGCACGCCGTCTTCCAGCCATGCCAGAAGCGTGGCAGCTGTCTGCTGACCGAACCCCGCGATGTTGCAATGTACCGATGACAATTGTGGGTAGGCCATGGCACAATCCTCGATATCGTCGCACCCGACCAGCCGGAAATCTGACCCTACCCGCCGGCCCAGCGCGGCAAATCCCGCCATCATGCCAAGCGCTACCAGATCATTGAAGCACACCGCCGCGTCACACTCCGGATGATCGCGCATCAGCGCCAGCGCCGCATCCCGCCCGAACGCACGCGAGCTTTGGCCCGGCAGGGCCAGCGTCGGCAGGCCCGCCTCGGCCATCACGGCAAGGTAGCCCGACATGCGTTCGCGTGTAATCGGGCGGCCTTCCGGCCCGCCGACGAAGGCAATCCGCCGCGCGCCCAGATCAATCAGGTGCCGGGTGGCCTGCCTGCCGCCAAGCGCATAGTCGAACGAGGCGAACGGAAACGCCCGTGTATCGGCGCCGACCTTGCGCAGCACCTGCAACACCGGGATGCCCGCCCGCGCCAGCGGGGCAAAGGTCGCCGCCTCATCGCCGTAGGTGGGCGAGATCACAAGGGCGGAAACCCCATGTTCAATCATCGATGCCACGACCTGCGCTTGCAGGACCGGGTCTTCAGCAGTGTTGGCGATCACCGTGGCGTAGCCCCGCGCCGAAAAGGCCATTTGCGCGGATGTGGCAAATTCGGTGAAGAACGGGTTGCGCAGATCGTTGATGACCAGTCCGATCAGACCGACATTGGCCGACCGCAGGTTCGCCGCCGCCCGGTTATAGACATAGCCGATATCCGCCATCGCCTGCCGGACGGTGACGCGGGTTTCATCCTTGACCAGCGGGCTGCCCTGCAACACCAGACTGACCGTCGATTTCGACACACCCGCCGCCAGCGCCACATCGATGATCGTCGGCCGTTTGTTCACCCGTCACCCCAACCCATGCAGACCAAGCAGCGTTTTCATCCGCTGTTCCGCAAGGTCGGGGCGCGACAAAAGGCGCGCCTGATCGGCCAGACGGAACACTTCGGCATAATGCGTGATATCGCGCGCGGATTGAAAGCCTGCAGGCATGATGAAATGCGCCTGATATCCGTTCAGCCATGCCAGAAAGGCGATCCCGGCCTTGTAAAACCGTGTCGGCGTCCGAAATATCTCGCGGCTCAGGGGCACGGTGGGGGCCAGCAGCGCGTGGTAGGTGGGCAGATCGTCCAGGGCCAAAGCCTCCAACGCCTGACTGGCGGCGGGTGCGATGGCCGCGAAGATGCCCAGCAAAGCGTGCGAAAACCGGGTGCCGTCGCCCGCGATCAGCGGCGCATAGTTGAAATCATCGCCGGTATACAGGCGCACGCCATCCGGCAGGCGGGCACGGAACGCCACCTCATGCGCCTCGTCCAGCAGCGAAATCTTGATGCCGTCCACCTTTGCAGGGTTCCCCGCGATCAGGTCCAGCACGAAATCCGACGCGCGGGCCACCTCTGTGCTGCCCCAATAGCCCGCAAGAGCGGGATCGAACA
>JAYSSN010000317.1:0-8774 GCA_043720555.1 Rhodobacterales bacterium
TCATGGATTTCGGCCTCGGTCACCCGGTGCGAGCCATCGCTGTCGTGATAGCTGCGATGCCCTGACGGCGACCAGTGGGGGGCAAACGACAGGTCCGAATCCCCATGCGCGCCGATGTGGTACAACTGCTGCAGGATCACCGCCCCCGCATCGCGCACGCCCTCGGTCACCTGCCGGAAAGGCGCGATCACCGCATCGTCGGAATGTCGAAAATTGCCGCGTGTCAGAACCCCCGTGCGGTGCACCGGCATCGGTTCGGCTACAATCATCGCCGCCCCGCCAACTGCCCTTTCCCGCAGATACGCGGCATATTGCGCATCGGGCAGCCCGTTCTTGCCCATGTTTGCGGTATGCGCGCCAAACACGATGCGGTTGCGCAGCGTATGCCCGCGCAATTGCAGGGGCTGCATCAGCCGGGGATGCTGGGTCATACGGGCCTCCATCTGTCGGCTCAGGCTAACGGATGTTCGCCCGCTGTGGCGGGATGACGGGCGACCGTTGAAGGTCTGACCGCGTCACCCCGACGTTGCACCCTGTCGATGTGCAGCAGCCTTCGGCGAGGATACCTGGGCAAAGATGACAGACAGCGTCACTCTGCCGCGATATCCGTGTCGTAGCCCGAGATCGACTTCACCTCGAGGAACTCTTCAATTCCCCAATGCCCGCCTTCCCGCGCCCGCCCGCTGGACTTGACGCCGCCGAAGGGCGACCCGGCGCCCCGCGACTTGCCGTTGATTTCCACCATTCCGGCGCGCAGCGCCCGGGCCAGGCGGTTGCGGCGGGGGCCGTCCTGGGTCTGGGCATAGTTGGTCAGCCCGTAAGGTGTGTCATTGGCAATGCGGATCGCCTCTTCTTCGGTGTCAAATGGGATCATCGACAGCACCGGGCCAAAGATTTCTTCCCGCTCGATCGTCATCCCCGGCACCACATCGGCAAAGATCGTCGGCTTGACATAGAAGCCCCGGTTGAACCCTTCGGGCAACCCCGGTCCGCCTGCCACCAGCCGTGCGCCTTCATCGATGCCTTTTTGAATGTAGCCCTGAATCTGGTCCCACTGGCGCTTGTTCACCACCGGGCCGATGTGATCGCCCTTCTGCATGGCCGGACCGACCTTGGTCTCGGCCGCCACCTGGCGCGCAATCTCGACTGCCGTGTCATAATAGCTGCGCTCCACCAGCATCCGGCTGGGTGCGTTGCACGACTGCCCGGTGTTTTCAAACATATGCGTGACACCACGCCGCACGGCATCGGCGTCGCAATCGGCGAACACCAGATTGGCTCCCTTGCCGCCGAGTTCCAGCGTCACGCGTTTCAGCGATTCGGCCGCGGCCTTGCTGATGGCACGCCCCGCACGGGTGGAGCCGGTGAAGGAAATCATCTCCACGTCCGGATGCGCGGACAGTTGCGCCCCCACGCCAGCGCCATCCCCGTTCACCAGATTGAACACCCCCGCAGGCAGGCCCGCATCATGGCAGAATTCGGCAAACAGCATCGATGACAGCGGCGATTCCTCGGACGGCTTCAGCACGCAGGTGCAACCCGCCAGCAGCGCCGGGATCACCTTCAGCGTCACCTGGTTCATCGGCCAGTTCCATGGCGTGATCAGGCCCACCACCCCGATCGGTTCCAGCGCGATCATTGCCCCCGGCGTGCTGCCATGGGGGCGGATGAACTCCATCTTTTCGAACGCTTTCAGAAAGTTCTTGAGATGCCAGGGCAGGCTGGCTGCCTGTTCGGACAGCGCAAAATCGATTGGCGCGCCCATTTCCAGCGCAATCGCCTCGGCCATCTCGCCGTCGCGCTTTTCATACTGCACCAGGATGCCGCGCACGTAATCCGCCCGCGTTGCAGGTGCGGTTGCAGCCCACGCCGGGAACGCCGCTTGCGCCGCCGCGACAGCCGCATTCGTATCCGCCTCTGACCCCAGCGAGATCACGGCGCAGGGGTCTTCGGTCGACGGGTCGATCACCTGGCAATCACGCGGCTGGCTCGGGTTCACCCAACGACCGCTGATATAGAACTGGCGCTTTTCGATCATGGCATCCTCCATCTGTTAACCCAAACTTGCACCGCACGCGCAAGGCCGCAAGGCCGCAGCGCGACCGGGGTGCTTCCTTTGCCGACAAAAGCAGTGTTATTGAGGGGCATGTTCGGTTTTCTCAAGCGCGCCCGCAGCATCACCTGCATTGCCATCGACCCGCCTGCCGCCATGCCGGGCCGCGCGGGAATAGCCATCGTGCTGATCGTGAAGAACGAAGAACGCCACATCGCCGAATGGGCGCGGTTTCACCTGACAGCCGGGGTGGCGCATTTCTTTGTCTACGACAACGGCTGCACCGATCAGACGCTCGCGCGACTGAAGCACGCGGCCGGGGATCGTGTCACCATCACGCCCTGGACCCAGAAATTCCGCGATGGCCGGCGCGGGCACGAGATTCACAACCAGGTGCTGGCCTACGCCCATGCCGTGCGCAACTTTGGTGGGGCGTACCGCTGGATGACGTTCATCGATGTGGACGAATTCCTGGTCCCGGTGCAGGCGCCTGACCTGCCCGGCGCGCTGGCACATCTGGAGACGTGCCGCAGCGTCAGCTTGCCCTGGCACATGTTTGGCCGCTCTGGCCACATGAAGCCGCCCGAGGGCGGTGTCGTCGCCAACTACATCCGCCGCAACCCCGACCCGATGAGCGCTGCACGCGGTTTGCGCAATTTCAAGATGATCGTGGACCCCTGCCACGTCACCGCCCTGAAGGTGCACGAGATCGCGGTGGATGGCGCCATGGACACCTGCAACGATCGTGGCCGGCACTTTACCCTTGCGGCGCGCGAAGGCCGCGGGTTTTACAGCGCCGACCATATCCAGCTGAACCACTACTACACCCGGTCCGACGACGAACTGCAGGCCAAGATCGCCCGCGGCCCGAACTTGACGACCCCCGACACCGATCATCTGCGCCGCGTGATGCGCAAGGTGGCGGCGATCGAGGCGGACGAGGTGGAAGACCGGGTGGCGGTGGATTACGTCCTTCGCGTAGTTGCAGCTTTTACAGATAGACCTGTCAATGGGGCAGTGACTTGATGAACAAATACGAGATCGACGTTGCGGTCTTTTCATACAACCGTTGCAACTATCTGAAGAACTGCGTGGATTCGGTAAATTTGAACATCCCGAATGCCCGGCTGAGGGTGTTTGACGACAACTCCTCCGACCCCGAAATGGTCGAATATCTTGACGGACTCGGCGATATCGTCGTGCGGGCACCGGAAAGCGGCCAAGGTCGGCATGGCGGTCTCTATGGCAACATGCAGCATGCCTATGCGACGGCGACGGGCAAGTACCTGCTGATGCTGCAGGACGATGTACAGGTGGTTCGCGTGGTCACGGCCGAGGATTGGAGCGACATAGAACGCATCTACGCAAATGACCCGAAATGTGCGTTCGTCTCGGTCTTGTTCATGCGAGGATCACGCATGCGCCGCTATCGGCGGCAACTGATTTCCGTCCCACATGTGGGTACCTATGACGGGCCGGTCGGACTGTCGGAAAAGAACCTTGGCCGCCGCCTTGCCTACTACGACGTATCGCTTTGGAACCTGGATCGCCTGCGCGCGGCGCATTGGCACGTCAGCCCGTCTGAAGGCGGAAATGTCGTTCGCGCGCGGGAAATTTTCAGCGCAATGCCAGTGATGAAAGCACCGTTCGTCTTCTTCTGTCCCGAGGTGCCCTTCTACCGCAACCGTAGCCAGACCCTCGCTGCCCGGATTGCTAGCCGGTTTCTGGGAAGCCACCTCAAGTGCTATCAGCAGATGACCTCGCAGCAGGTACAGGACTTGCGCACCCGCGATATGTCGCGCTGGCCCAAGGCCGAGGACTTCCTGACGCCCAATGACCCCATAGTCCGCCGCCCCTTTGTCTTCAAGGATGTGAAAGCCCGCTGGTGGCTTTACGCGCTGCATAAGCTGGAGCAGAAGTTTTCGCGCCGCCGTTGACGATGGTATGGTTTCGTCTGCGCGTTGAGGGGTGCAGTGACGAACGTCCGGAAACGTGCCTTGCCGCAGAATTCCCTCCTATTGTTCGTCGCCATGTCGTTCTGCAGATGAAATTTCGTTCCAGTTATCATATTTAGAATAACCGAATGAAATGACCCAGAGGGATACCACCATGTCCATCCGCATCAACGATGTCGCCCCGGATTTCACCGCCGACAGCACCGCAGGCACCATCCATTTCCATGACTGGCTGGCGGGCGGCTATGCGATCATCTTCAGCCACCCGCGCGATTTCACCCCTGTGTGCACCACCGAATTCGGGGTGGTGGCCCAACTCGCCCCCGAATGGAAAAAGCGCAACACCAAGGTGATCGGCGTGTCGGTCGACAGCGTTGCCGACCACGGTAAATGGAAGCGCGATATCGAGACCTTCGCAGGTGTCCCCGCCGATTTCCCGATCATCGATGACACGTCGCTGACGGTGGCCAAGGCCTATGACATGCTGCCCGCCGAATACTACCTTCCGGCCGAGGGCCGCACCCCCGCCAACACTGCCACCGTACGCACCGTCTATATCGTGGGGCCGGATAAAAAGGTGCGCCTGACCATGACCTATCCAATGTCGGTGGGCCGCAACTTCGCCGAAATCCTGCGCGCCCTTGACGCGGTACAAGCCACCGACGGCGTACCAATCGCCACGCCCGCCAACTGGGTGCCGGGGCAGGACGTGATCGTGGCGCTCAGCCTGAACAATGATCAGGCGGTCGAGAAGTTCGGCGCACTGGACATCAAACTGCCCTACCTGCGCTTCGCCAAGGCGCCGAAGTAAGCGTCAACGGCGGGCTGCGATCACATCGGCCCGCCGCTCCACGATCTGCATGCCGCAATCGGCAAGGCGCGTTATCAGTTCATCCACACTACCGCCCATGGCAGGATAGGCGGTCGGATGCAGTTCCATGACCATTGCCGCACAATCAGCCAGGTCCGCCGCATCACCCCGCATCAGGAACAGCTCTGCCCCCTCGATGTCACACACGATGCAATAGCGGCCCGTAATCCCGTGATCGGCCCGCAAGCTGCGAATTGTGACGGCAGCCACGTCGATGACGTTGGGCCCGGTTGCGTCACCCGGCACGATATGTGACGTATGGATCGCCTCATCCACCTGAAACCGCACGCGCGTCTGCCCGTAGGCAAGCGCGGCATTTATGACATGGGTTCTTGCAAGGCTTCCGCCCAGTCCGACATTGGCAGCACAGGTCGCAATCAGGCCGGGATTGGCCTCCACCACCACCAGCGTCTGTTCCGGAGCGATATGTGTGCGGATGGTGTGGCTGACAATGCCAAATGACCCGCCGAGTTCGATCACCGGCAGATCCCGCGGCAGGTGGGCGCGCAACAGATCGCGCTCGTTCTTCTCATAAGTGCCGCGCGAAATTGCCCGACGGGGCGCAGGGGGGCCGCCACGCGGCACGGTATAGGTCGTGCCCTCCATCGTGTAGCGCGGCCCGACGACGGCGTCGCGCAAATCCTGCACGACCTTCCGCCGGAAGTAATCGATGCGCGAAAACTTGAACATTTTCCTCCCTGTCCGGCGCTCGCCAAAACGCGGACCGCGCCACATACTCCACACCCCCTTCAGCCGCCCCCGGCCTTCGGCGCGCCTTTCCGCCGAACGCCACGCCTTTGGTCCGACAAGATGCCACACCGCATTGCGCAAGCCCGACAGCCAGGGTGCGGGAAGGCCGTGTTTGCGCGCCGCATATATCCGCGACCGTGCCCAGTGATAGCCCTTGAACCGCGACAGATCCGCTGACGGCGCACTGCTTTTGCCCGAATGATGCGTGACGATGGCCGACGGCACAAAGATCAGCGGACCGCAGGCCGCCCGCAGCCGCAACGACAGATCATCATCTTCATAGTACAGAAAAATCGCCGGATCAAAACCACCCACGGCGGCAAACGCCACCCGCCGTACCATCAGCGCCGCTCCTGACAGGGCGGGGACGGGCGTATCAACGGTTGGTACAGCCTTGGGCGCAAACCGGTGCTGCGGGGCCAGTCGGGTGCGGTGCTTGTAACTGACATGCCCCGCCGCATCCTGCAATGCCGCCCCGAACGCCGCGGCCTCGGGATGCAGCACCGCCGCCGCGCGCAGGGCGGTCAGCGTACCCGCCTGCAAGCGCGCATCCGGGTTCAGAAACAACACGAATGGCGTCGCCACCCCCGCAGCGCCCAGATTGCAGGCCGGCCCGAACCCCAGGTTTTCCCCCGGGACAAGGCAATCAATCCCCTGCACACGGGCCCAATCGCGCAACCCGTCATCCGGTCCGTTGTCCACGATCATCAGTGGGGTGCCCGTCGGCAGGCTGTGCACCATGCCGGGCATGACGGCCATGCTGCTGTAGGCAACGGAAATGACGGTGACCGCGTCGGCATCCATAGGCAGGGCCCTTTCAACAAAATGTCCCCGGAAGTGATCCGGGGACATTAAATGCATGCAAGCGTGAAAGCCTTACGCCTCAGCAGCCTCGGCGATTTCCTCGCCCGTCTCTTGATCGACCATCTTCATGCCCAACCGCACCTTGCCGCGGTCGTCAAAGCCCAAAAGCTTGACTTTCACTTCCTGGCCTTCCTTCAGGTGCTCGTTCGGGTGGTTCAACCGCTTGGCCGCGATCTGGCTGACATGCACCAGCCCGTCACGCTTGCCAAAGAAGTTCACGAAGGCCCCGAAATCGACCAGTTTCACGACGCGGCCGGTATAGACCTTGCCCTCTTCCGGCTCGGCCACGATCGACCAGATCATGTCGTAGGCGCGCTTGATCGCAGCGGCATCACTGGACGCGATCTTGATGATCCCGTCGTCGTTGATGTCAACCTTGGCACCCGACACTTCCACGATCTCGCGGATGACCTTGCCGCCTGACCCGATGACTTCACGGATCTTGTCCGTCGGGATCTGCAGCGTTTCGATCTTCGGCGCGTATTCGCTGAACCCCTGTGGCGCCGACAGCGCCTTGTTCATCTCGGCCAGGATGTGCATCCGGCCGTCGCGGGCCTGCGCCAGCGCCTGCTCCATGATCGCGGGTGTGATGCCCGCAATCTTGATGTCCATCTGCAGCGAGGTGATCCCGTTCGCGGTGCCTGCTACCTTGAAGTCCATGTCGCCCAGGTGATCTTCATCACCCAGAATGTCGGTCAGCACGGCGTACTTGCCGTCGTCTTCCAGGATCAGGCCCATCGCCACACCGGCCACAGGCGCCTTCAGCGGCACACCCGCATCCATCATCGACAGCGAACCACCGCAGACCGACGCCATGGACGACGACCCGTTGCTTTCGGTGATCTCTGACACCAGACGAATGGTATAGGGGAAATCGGTCGACGCCGGCAAAACCGCCTGCAGTGCGCGCCATGCCAGCTTGCCATGGCCAATCTCACGACGGCCCGGCCCGCTGACGCGACCCACCTCTCCCACCGAATAGGGGGGGAAGTTGTAGTGCAGCAGAAAGTTTGACCGGCTGTTGCCATGCAGCGCGTCGATGATCTGCTCATCTTCGCCCGTGCCCAGCGTGGTCACGACCAGACCCTGCGTCTCGCCGCGGGTGAACAGCGCCGATCCGTGGGTGCGCGGCAGAATGCCGGTTTCACACACAATCGGGCGCACCGTCTTGGTGTCGCGCCCGTCGATGCGTGCGCCACCGTTGATGATGTCACCGCGCAGGATCGACGATTCCAGCTTTTTGATCGCCGACCCGAGGTTGCCATCCGCCAGATCGTCTTCCGACAGTGCCGCCTTGATCGCGTCCGATGCCGCATCAATGGCATTGGTGCGCTCTTGCTTGTCACGCAGGGCAAACGCCGCGCGCATCTGCTTTTCGCCAGCCTTCTTCACACGGCCATACAGCGCCGAATAATCGGGCGGCGTGAAATCGAAGGGTTCCTTGGCGCAGTCTTCGGCAAAATCCATGATCATGTCGATCACGGGCTGCATTCCTGCATGGCCGAACTTCACCGCGCCCAGCATTTCCTCTTCGCTCAGCTCATAAGCCTCGGACTCCACCATCATCACGGCGTCTTTGGTGCCGGCGATGACCAGATCGAGCCGCTGGTCAGGATTGTTGCGCAGGTTCTGCATATCATCAACGGGCGGGTTCAGCACATAGTTGCCGCCGGAAAAGCCAACCCGCGCAGCCCCGATCGGGCCCATGAACGGCACGCCGGAAATCGTCAGCGCGGCAGACACCGCGATCATTGCGACGATATCAGGCTCGTTGTGCAGATCGTGGCTCAGCACTGTCGCCATCACCAGCACTTCGTTGCGGAAACCTTCGACGAACAAGGGGCGGCACGGACGGTCGATCAGACGCGATGTCAGCGTCTCTTTTTCCGACGGGCGGGCTTCACGCTTGAAGAAACCGCCGGGAATTTTTCCCGCGGCATAGTATTTTTCCTGGTAATGCACGGTCAGCGGGAAAAAATCCTGCCCCGGCTTTTGCGTGCGTGCATAGGTCACGTTGGCCATCACGGACGTATCACCCAGCGTGGCGATTACCGAACCATCGGCCTGACGGGCAACCTTGCCCGATTCCAGTGTCAGCGTTTCTTCGCCCCACTGGATTGATTTCTTGGTCACATTGAACATATGTCGTTTCCTCTCGGGATGGCCCGGCCCTCCGGATTCCCGTTGCTATGGCGGCCCCATTGCCGCCGCCCCCCAATCCTTCGCATGTGGCCGGGGGCATGGCCTCACGTCGCAGATTGCGGGCGCATACAGGAAAACC
>JAYSSN010000318.1:0-8752 GCA_043720555.1 Rhodobacterales bacterium
TTGTTACGCGCTCATCACGCCGCGGCTTTGCTTTCGCCCTTCAGCATGGCGGCGAACTTTTCCGACACGATGCCGAAACAACCACCAATCACCAGTGAAATCGCCACGCAGATCAGCGGGTTGGCGAGATTGAAGGTGGTCAGCGCCGCCCCCGACAGCAGCCCGTATCCAGCAGTCGAGGCATAGCCATAGACCGTTGCCGGAATAACGCTCAGCGCCTCGATCCGCGCGCCCAGCACAAGGATGCCAGCGGTGATACCAACCACGATGGACGGCCAGAGCGGCCCCGGCAGACCTGTGTTCACTTGGGTGATCAGCAGCAGCGCGATAAAGGCCATCACCACACCCCACAGATTGGCCGCAACCGATTTGCGCAGACCGTCCACCCCGCCACCACAGTGATAGAAGCTGGCCCATCCAATAAAGGCGATCCAGATCTGGATCGTGCCGATGGTCAGAAAAAGATAGGTAGCCACGGCCCCGAGCAAGCCAATGGAAACCGCCAAAGCAGTAATGATGTGCATATTTGTTCCCTCCCGCCAATATCTGGCTGTTGTCGTTTTTTGCGCCGATCCTTCGTGTCATGACCCCGGCGGCGCCCCTGAGGTCACAATTCCGATCCCGTCTAAGACCCCCTGCCATAGCCGCGCGTCAGATCACGCAGCCGCGTCAGAATCGCCTCTTGTTCCAATGAGACCTTCCAGGGCGCACCTTGGGCCAGACCGCCCGTTGTGGCAACCATCGGCAGATCAGGCTCGTGGTGTTCAGCCACCACCGCCATGGCCCATTTGTCGAACAGGCGCACCGGCACCGTGCCCGCTTCGTTGAGGCGGACACTGTCATGCCGCGTATCGGTCTTGATGCGTGCATACAGGGCTTCGACTGCGGCTTGCGGGCCTTCCAGCACCTGCGCGAACCAGTCGTCATACAGCATCAGAGCGCCAGTTATGCCCCGGGCTGCATTGGCGGAGCGTGCGTGTTTCAGGATGAGAGCCAGACCCGCGTTGTCGTCGCCATGATCCGCGAGCAAGCTGTGGCTGCGGTAAATCAGGCGGTAACATGGGTCGGCGGCAGCCTCTGGCTGGTTCTTTATGGCTTCACTGCCCATGTCACACTCCCGGTCCGCTTTTCGGTTGGTTTGAAAGCGCGCGGGCATGACCCCGCGCGCCAGATTATGGGACGATCACACCGCGCCCGGCAAAGCGGCGGTTCTTGAAGTCGTCCAGGGCGACGTTGATGTTATCCAGAGAATACTGCGTATAGTGCATCTTCACCTTGCCATCGGCGTTCAACTCCATCAGTTCCACCAACTCGGTGTAGTTGCCCACGAGTGAGCCGCCGATATTGATTTCGTTAATCACCAGATGCGCGGTCGGCACTTCAACCTTGCCACCATAACCGACCATGATCAGCTGCCCACCCGGCCGGACCATTTTCCAGCACAGATTTTCAACCCCCAGTTCGCCGACGAAATCCATCACCACCTGCGCGCCACCACCGGTGATCTGCTTGATTTCCTCGACAATGTTCGGTCCACCATCCAGCACGAAATCGGCACCCAGTTCCTTGCACAACTTGCGCGCGGCCGGTTCGCGGTCGACCGCGATGATGCGGCAGCCCGAAATTTCATGCAGACATTGCAGCGCGATGTGGCCCAGACCGCCGACACCCACGATCACGCAATACGCCCCCGGCCGCAAAGCAGCCGCCGCCTTTTTTGCCGCACGGTACGCCGTGATGCCCGCATCGGCCATCGGGGCCACGTCCAGCGGTGTGATGTTGGGGTTCAGCTTGATCAGGCTGCGTTCGGATGTGAGAAAATACTCGGCAAACCCACCATCCAGTCCCAGCCCGGGAAAGGCCGAATGCTCACAATGCATGTCGTCGCCATAGCGGCACGAAAGGCAGATACCGCAGGTCCGGTGCGGATGGCAGATGACCGTATCGCCATGCTTGACGGACGTGACATTGGAGCCGACATCCTCGACCCAGCCCGCGTTTTCGTGGCCCATGATGTACGGCAGCAGGTTGCCGCCCGTATCCATGATGTCTTTCCACACGCCTTCAATGATGTGCAAATCGGTGCGGCACAGGCCCGCAGCGCCCACTTTCACGATCACATCATTCGGCCCCATGATGGTCGGGGCTTTGACGTTTTCGATCTTCAGCTGAACATTCATCGCGGGGTCGTATTCGTAAAGTCTTGCGGCTTGCATTGGTAAGGCCCTCTCTTGATTGTCCCGTTCAGCCGTTTATTTGCGGCCCAGCTTTTCCGCTCCGCCGCCGAGGGCACCGCCCAGCGTCGGGTCTTCGTCTTCCGCCAGGTCGGCGATCAGCGTTTCCGTCGTCAGGATCAAGGTCGCCACCGACCCCGCATTGATCAGCGCCGAACAGGTCACGCGCACCGGATCGATCACCCCTGATTTCATCAGATCCTCATACGCCCCGGTGGCGGCATTGAAGCCGTGGTCGCCGTGCAGGGCACAGACCTTGCCCACCACGTCATTGGGTTCTGCACCGGCGTTGAACGCGATGCGGGCCAGTGGCAGGGTCAGTACCGACTGGACCAGCTCCACCCCTTTGCGCACATCGCCCTGAACCCCGTCTGCAAGGCTCGCCAGCGACGGTGCCACCCGCGCCAAGGCCACGCCCCCACCAACAAGCACACCTTCTTCGGCGGCTGCACGCACAGCGTTCAGGCTGTCTTCGATCAACTGGATCGTGCGTTTCTGTTCCACCGGCGTCACACCACCTGCCAGAATGGTTGCGCTGCCGCCGCAGAGTTTCGCCAGACGTTCCTGCAGTTTGTCCTTGTCGACATTCGGCGGCGCATTTTCAAACAACCGCTGCACTTGTGCGCGCCGTGCGGTGATCGCCTGCGCGTCGCCGTGTCCGCGAACGATGATCGTGTCGGAATTGGTCGCCTCGATCCGGTCCGCCGACCCCATTTCTGCGCGCGTGATGGCCTCAAGTGTGTCGCCCAGATCACGGGCCAGTACCTTGCCCCCGGTCAGGATCGCCAGATCCTCCATCATGTTGCGCCGCCAGTGACCAAACTCCGGCGGGTGCACCACGAGGAATTTTCCGGGGCCGTCTTTGCCCAGCAACGTCAACAGCACTTCGGGTGATGTCTCTTCCGAAATAATCACCAGCGGTCGGCCATCCTCGGCTGCAATCGCCTTGGCCGCGTCCAGTTGGTTTGCGACCTTCATCTTTATGTCGGTCAGCACGATGTAGGGGTTGATGACCACTGCCCGCATCGCATCAAGATCGGTGACCATGTGGTGCGAAATGTAGCCACGGTCAAACGACATGCCATCAACCACATCCAGCGTTGACTGGTTGCCCGTCCCGTAATCGGTGGAAATCACCCCCTGTGCGCCAACGCGGCGGAACGCCTCGGCCACCAATGCGCCCAGCTCAGCGTTCGACGCAGAGATTTTTGCGACAGCCGACAACACCGAATGGTCGGTGACGGGTCGCGCCGCCTTGCGCAGCGCGCCGAGTGTCGCTTCGACGGCAAGCGAGATCCCCCGGCACAACTCCACCGGTTTGGCACCCTTTTCAATCAATGCCACCCCGGATTTGATGATGCCGTTCGCCAGCACGATCGACGTGGTGGTCCCGTCGCCCGCCACATCATTGGTCTGCATCGACACTTCGCGCACCACTTGCGCGCCCATGTTCTCAAACCGGTCAAACAGTGCGATTTCCGATGCGATGGACACGCCATCACGGCTGATCAGCGGCGTTCCAATCGGCCGGTCGATCATCGCATTCATGCCCATCGGGCCCAGCGTCGATTCAATCGCGGCGGTCAGCTTTTGTACGCCATGCGCCAGGGCGCGGCGCGCTTCGTTGCCGTGGATCATGATTTTGGGCATAGTGTCCTCCTTCGGCGTCCGCCGATGCGTGTGGATATGATCGTGCGCCTGTGGTCACCGGCAGGCGTGGTCAGACGGCGCGGACGACGCAAAATCCACAAGGATCGGCACGTCGCCCGAAGTGTCGGCTTGCATATAGCGGCTGCGCTTCAGACCCCGGCACAAAGAGCCGGAAAACTCCATGTTGATACGCACGGACCGCAACAGGCCCATGTAGGTTTTGAAGTCGTCGCCGATCGGGGTGCCCTGATAGGTCGGAAATGCCAGATCGCCCGCCCGCTGCGCCAGGTTCTTGGCCAAAAGCAGCGCCGCATAGCGACCGCGCTGGCGGGACTCTTCGCCATCCTCAAACTGGATCAGCGACAGATCGGCCAACGTGAGGCGGACAATGTGATCGGGCGTATATCCTTGCGCGATCAGCGCCTTGATGACCACTTCCTGACGGCGTTGAAACGCCTTCTGGTCAAACTTCTCGCGCAGGTCATCCAGGTTTTCACCAGGATGCAATTCCGCGAACACCTCAGAAAAGACCCCGCCTGCATTGATGACGGCGTTCATATCATCCGCCGCCATGTGGTCTTGCAGCGTGACGATGGCCTGTCCGACCCAATCGAGCGTTTCGACCTCGCGCTTGATCCCCTCGGCCATCAGGAAGGCAAAGTTCGGCGAACACCAATAGGTGGGCAGGCGAAAGGCAATCTCGACCGTGCTGACATTGCGACCGGTGGTCGTGCCGGCAATGGACACCGCCTCGATGAAACCCATGTCGGTCACGGGTTCATCAAGTTCGGGGTCCATCACCAGATCGAGGCGCGCCCACACGTCAGCCAGTTGCGATGAAAGCGTGGGCTGCATCACAGTCACTCGGCCGCGATCATCATGGGGTGCTTGGCGAATTCCGCCTTGCGTGCCGGGATGTCGATGTTGTACAGCCGCGCCGCATTCAAGCCGAGGATCTTTTCCTTGATCTCATCGGTCAGCTGCACACCGCGTTCTTTCGCAATGTCGTCCGGGATTTGATAGGCCCACAGCTTTTCCACCAGCCATTTGGGAGTCCAGATCGCGTAGTCCGATCCGAACAGAATCTTTTCCGGCCCGATCCAGAACAGCAGTTCCGCGATGATTTCACCGAAATACCGCGGGCGGGAGTGGATGAAGGGCAGCGCGACGGCCAGCCCGGCATAGACATTGGTTTCCTGCGTCGCGATCCAGCAGAAGTCATCCAGACGGGGCAGGCCACAATGCTCGATGATCCAGTTCAGGCCCTGGAAATCTGTCGCGGCATAGTCCACATCATGCACATCAAACGCGTCCTTGTTCAGCGGGATGATCGTCGGGCCTTTGTGGACGTGGATGTTCTTGATGCCCAGTTTGTCGCACAGCTCAAAACACTTGTAAGCCGCAGGGTCGTTCAGCCGCCAGCCCTTGGAATCGCCATTCCATTCGGCGGTGTACATCTTCACCCCTTTGATATCGTAGGTTTCCTTCATGAAGTGGATGTATTCCAGCGCCTTTTGCCCGTCGCGCGGATCAAAAGCCCCGTTTACGATGAAACGGTTCGGATACTTCTTGGCCACCGATTGGTTGCGTTCGATATTGTTGAAGCCGTTCTTGTAGAAATCCGACAGGTAGGTCGAATTCAGAATCGCAATGTCATCCGGCCCGTTGATGAAGAGATCATTATACAGATCATCGGCCGAGTACTTTTCGAACTTCGACTTTTCCCACAGCTGTTCTTTCGGGGAAAGACCGGTGTGATAGGCGTAAAAGCAATCAATGAATTGCTTGCCGTGGATGTTCTTCTGATTTTCCGGGCTGCCGTCCCAAAAATGGGTGTGGCCATCGACCACGAAAATCTCTTTGCCTTCTGGTGTCACAAACATCGTGGTTGCCTTTCGTCTCGTTGCGTTTTCACGCAGTGAAATGGGGTAGCGCGGGGTTGCCCCCGCGCCGGATTTTCAGATGAATTCCAGCATCTCGTTCATGTCGCCAAACAGAACGACCGTGTTGTCATCGGTGCGCACCATGCGGCCGTAGTGGGTCGAGGAATTCACCTCGAACAACTCGGCGGTCATCTCGCGGCCCAGATATTCGCTGATCTCATCCATCTTGAAGATCAGCTTGCCGTTGCCATCGATGCGGATCAGCGCGGGGTTATACGTCACCGTCACCCCCGGTTTTTGATCCATGAATTCGGCAATGGCGCGGGCCTCGACGCTGTCACTCATCGTGACACCGCATTGGTGGGACACGGTTTTTTCGAAGGTGATGTCCTTCATCGCCTTGAAGATGTTGTCGTGCGAATTGTCGCGTGCAACGTTTGACATGTTGTTTCCTTTCAGCGGGACAGGTTGAGTTCGCCGAGGATCTTGCGGAAGCGTTCTTCGGATACAGCCCGCGCCTCCTCGAAACTCACCGGCTTGGAGTGGGGCTGCGACCAGATCGGCTGCAGTTGCTGGGCAGCTTTGTCAGCCAGCTTTGCGTGCTTCATCACCCACTTCTGGAACAGCTCGCGGTTCTTCGCGCCGAACTTTTCGTCATTGGCCAGCAGGTAGATCAGGTCGATCGTGTTGGCCAGGTTCCGTTCATAGTCACCTTCGGCGGCAGCAATCACCGATGGTGTCATGAAGTCGTGATTGGGCGCGCCGGCCTGCATCAGGAAGCCCGAACGGAACAATTCGCCGACCAGCGGTTCAAACACCAGGTTGGTCGCGAAATACTGCTCCAGATAGTCGGTGCAGCCCATGATGGTTTCAATGGCTTCACGCGTGCCCTGCCAGATCGGATCTTCCAGCCAGGCGACTTTGCCGGCCTCGTCATCCCAGCCTTTGACGTCCATCCCGATTTCGGCCAGATAGAGCGTGATGTCCTGCGACAAGCGCAGTTTGTAGGACGAATTGGTCAACGTCGCGTTGTTGATCATCTGGGTATAGCCATAGCGCTGCGCCTGCATCAGTGCGACACCCAGCCCGAATTCGGCATGCTTCCAGGCACCAAGATGCTTTTGCAGAATCTTGCCCCACACCGCATCGAACGCCAGTGGTGCACCGGACTTGCGACCGTTGTTGATGACGGCCTGAACCATCACTTCGATGCGCGACTGGCGCTGATAATGCGTCCGTTCCCATTCCTGATCGGGGGCACGGAAGGCGTGCCAGTTGCTGCTTTGGGCCTGCGTGCTGTCCTTCTCGTAGGCGCCCTTGCCATTGGGAAACGCGATGATCCAATCCTGAATCAGGTAACGTTCGGGATCGGGCTGCACGTCAACCGTGACATCCTCGTAATGCGTCGCGCGCTTGGCGCGGGGTTCAAAGTAGCGGTACTTGCGGCTTTCGCTATCGGCGAAAATCGCAGCTCCTGCGGCGCCTGAGCCGACTGAACTTGATGTGGCAACCATATTTCTCTCTCCCTTGCGTAAGTGGGGTCTATCCCCTTGGTATCAGTGCGTTTTTATCGGCGCCGGTGCGGTGGACGGGGTGAACTTGTCATAGAAGGTGCGGTCAGGGTCGAAGTCCTGCATGAACAGAACCGGCGAGAGTGCGTCGATCATGGGCGGTGGCCCACAGGCATAGGCATCGCCGTCGCCTTCGATCCCGAGGCGTTTCAGTTCCGATCCGACCACCTGATGCACAAACCCGTTGGCACCGTGCCAGTCAGCATCGCTGTCAGCATGCGACAGAACGGGGATAAAGGTGATCTCCGGATGCGCCGCAGTGATCGCTGCAATCTCATCGAGATAGAACAGATCGGTCCGGGTGCGCGCGCCGTAAAAGAAATAGACCGGGCGTTCCTCGCCACTGGCGATATGGTCATGCAGGATCGACCAGATCGGCGACATCCCCGAACCTGCGGCAACCAGGACTACTGGTCCGGTTCGGTTTTCGCGCCGGAAACACTGCCCGTAGGGGCCCCTGACGGTGACAGCGGCGCCGACTTCGATACCGCCTGCGTCGAGTTCGTTGCTGAACTTTCCGTCGGGGTACTTTTTGATGATGAAGCGGAGCTTTTGGGTTTGGTCCGGCGTATTTGCCATGGAGAACGAGCGCGTAATCTCCTCCCCATCTTTGGTCCTGACGGTGATGTCGACATATTGCCCGGCCCAAAATTTGATCGGCGCCTCAAGATCGATCTCGATGGCCCGGATGTCATGCGTCAGATTGGATTTCGCAGTGATCGCACCCTTGAAATTTTTGACAGCGATGGATTTTGAGAGCAGTTCTTCGTCGAAATTCAAAAGCTCGATCACCAGATCGTCCTGCGCCAGGGACCGGCACAAAAGGATGCCACCCTGCTCGCGTTCGCCATCGCTTAGCGCAAAGGTGGAATACTTAAGAAGATCGACCTCGCCCTCGACGAGATTGCACTTGCAGGCCGAGCACTGGCCTTCCTTGCAGCCATGCGGCAGCGAAATGCCCTGGCGGAATGCGGCGTCCAGAACGGTCTCGCCGTCTTCGACATCAAACTCCACCCCGATGGGTTCCAGGCGCACTGTGTAAGTTTCCGACATCTGCTTTCGGCCTTTTCAGGGTATGTTGACCTGCCCGGTGCCCGTGGGGGACAACGGTCGGGGTCTGTGGGCCGGAAAATCCGGCCCACATTTCAGGGGGTTAGTTGCAAGGGTTGATCGTGAACCCTTTGGCATAGTCAGCCAGGTGCTGTGCGCGGGTCGCATCATCCATGCCACGCAGGGCATTCAGAGGCGATCCAAGCTTGTGGCCACGAACGTGGTCCAGCGTCCACATGTCCTTGTCGTCGAACCGCAGGTGTGGTTGCGGGATCAGGGTCTTGCCGTCTGAGCGCACGAAGTTCAGATCGACAATCGCGTCGGCCAGATCCATGCCATCATACAGCGTTTCCCATTCACGCTT
>JAYSSN010000319.1:0-3358 GCA_043720555.1 Rhodobacterales bacterium
TTGTGTCCGCCGCCACGCGCAATCAGCCCTTCATCGGCCAACCTGTGGACCGATGCCCCCAGATCCACGCCCGACACTGACCGCCCCGACCCCTTGCCATCATCACCGTCAAAGCCGATCACGATGGCGGGCCTGTGCGTGGCCTCTTTCAGGCGCGCAGCCACGATCCCCACGACACCCGGATGCCAGCCATCCCCCGCAGCCCAGACCAGCGGGCCGTCCAGCCCGCGCGCCTCGGCTTGCGCAAGGGCTGCTTCACGCACGCGCAGCTCAATCTCGCGCCGCTCGGTGTTCAGCTCGTCCAGACGTGCGGCCAGCGAGGCCGCCTCATGCGCATTGTCGCACGACAGCAGCCGCGCGCCAAGATCAGCCTGCCCGATGCGTCCGCCCGCGTTCACCCGTGGGCCCAGAAGAAAGCCCAACGCATAGGGCGTGGGGGCCTGATCCATGCGCGCAACATCCGCCAGGGCGGTCAGCCCGATGCGTTCGCGCCGCGCCATCACTGTCAGGCCCTGCCGGACCAGCGCCCGGTTCACCCCGATCAGTGGGGCCACATCGGCCACCGTGGCCAGCGCCACAAGGTCGAGCATGGCCATCAGGTCCGGGCCTTGGGTGCCGTCACCGCGCAACTGGCGGTTCGCCTCGACCAGCATCAGAAACACCACCGAGGCCGCACACAGATGTGCCAATGCGCCATCCTCGTCCTGCCGGTTGGGGTTTACCACCGCCAAAGCGGGGGGCAGGGTATCGCCGCCAAGATGGTGGTCCAGCACCAGCACATCCGCGCCGCTGGCCGCAGCAATCGGCTCATGTGACAGAGTGCCGCAATCAACGCAGATGATCAGGTCATGGTCGCGGGCAAGGGCGGCCATGGCGGGCAGGTTGGGGCCGTAACCTTCATCGATCCGGTCGGGGATATAAAGCGTCGCCTGCCGGGCCATGCCGCGCAGCCACACGATCAGCAACGCAGCGGACGCGCCGCCATCGACATCGTAATCGGCAAAGATCGCAATTTTCTGGCGCGCCTTGACCGCCACCAGAAACCGTGCGGCCGCCCGGCCCATATCCTTCAGTGTCAGGGGATCGGGCAACAGATCGCGCAGTGAGGGCGCCAGAAACGCCGCGGCATCCCCCGGGTCCACCCCGCGCTTGACCAGCGTGTGGCACAACGGCAGGGGCAGATGCGTGATCTGCGCCATCGCCTCGGCCAGCCGATCCTCAGTCTCGGTCGGCCCGACCCAGCGGCGGCCGGTCAGGGATGCGTCCACATTCAGAAAAGCACGGCTCATCGTGCAGGGATGCCGCAAGGGGCAGAAGCCTGCAAGGGGAAAGCGGACCGCCGGTCGCTTTGCAAAAATACGCATGTTCCCGGCCGCAGCGGGGCGTTCAGACTTCTTCGATGCGGATCGCCACAGGTGCACCGACCAGCACACCGGTCGCCGCAAAATGCGTCATCGCATGGGTCATGTCATCGCGCGTGGCCTTGTGCGTCACGATCAGCACCGGGGCCTGTGCGCCCTGATGGCCATACTGGCGCATCCGGTCGATGGAAATGCCCGCTTCGCCCAGACAGGTGGCGATCTTGGCCAGCGCACCGGGCTTGTCCACCAGCGTCATGCGCAGATAATAGGGTGCAGGTGCCGTTGTGGCCGCGGCGACAGGCGCTGCCAGGGATGTGGCAGGTCGGCCGAACACGGGGGTCCGCACGCCGCGGGCAAGGTCGATCACGTCACCCATCACCGCGCTGGCTGTCGGCCCCTGCCCGGCACCGGCGCCGCGCAGCACGATCTGGCCCACGCTGTCACCTTCCAGCACCACCATGTTCGTGCCGCCCTGCAACTGGCCCAGCGGGCTGTCGGCGGGTACAAGACATGGGGTCATGCGCTGTTCCAGCCCGCGGCCTGTCATCTGGGCGACGCCCAGCAGTTTGATCTTGTATCCCATGTCGGCGGCCAGACGGATATCGTCGATGCTGATCGACCCGATCCCCTCCAGTTCCATCGCGTCAAAGCTGACACGGGTGCCGAAAGCGATGGCCGCCAGCAGGCTGAGCTTGTGGCCCGCATCAATGCCGCCGACGTCGAGGTTGGGATCGGCTTCCAGATAGCCCAGATGGCGCGCCTCTTCAAAGACCGTCTCGTAGGGCAGGCCTGCACTTTCCATGCGCGTCAGGATGTAGTTGCAGGTGCCGTTCATCACACCCATCACCCGGCGCATCGCATTGCCCGCCAGTCCTTCGGTCAGCGCCTTGATAACCGGGATGCCACCGGCCACTGCCGCCTCGAACCGCAACGCACAGCCGTTTGCTTCGGCGGCTTCGGCCAGGGCCTGGCCGTGATGGGCAAGCAGCGCCTTGTTGGCGGTGACCACATCCTTGCCGGCGGCGATCGCGGCTTGGGTTGCGCTGCGCGCGGGACCGTCATGACCGCCCATCACCTCGATGAACACATCCACATCGTCGCGCGTGGCCAGGGCAACCGGGTCGGATTCCCACGCATACCCGGACAGATCGGCATCGCGGTTCCGGGTGCGGTCGCGGGCAGAGACGGCGGTGATGACCACCGGGCGGCCTGCACGGGCAGCGATCAGATCGGCGTGGCCCTGCACGATTTTTACCACGCCAATCCCGACGGTCCCCAACCCCGCAAGACCAAGACGCAAGGGGGCAGGCGCGGGTTTGGCAGGCATGGGTGTCTCCGTCGTGATCCGTCGCGGTGTTAGCGGGTTCGCGGCCGCTTCACAACATCATGCGTCGCCCCTGGCGATGGCGGCGGCCAGCCGCGCGCGGGTGACGGGGTCCATCACCGGCCCGCGCATCAGGCCCGCCCGCGCCCGCAACCGTGCGGCGCGTCCTGCCAGATCCTGCGCCAGCGCATCGGTGGCGACAGGCGCGTCGATCCCGGCGAGCAGGGCATCGAGCGGCAACAGCCGTGGTGCCGGGGCCGTGCTGGCGGGCAGCGGTGGCAGATCGGGTCCGCCCGCGCAGGCCACAAGCGCCAACAGCGTGGCGGCCAGAACGAACGGGGCAGGGCGGGTCATCGGCATGGCACAGGATAGGCGGGCGCGCGTGTCGGGCGCAAGATGCGCCGTTCCAGCGCACATCCCGCAGGCGGAGGACCGGTCACGCGAATTCAGCCAGTGCAGCTGACAGCAGACATGCCGACAAGACAAAGCGGCGCGTGCCGCGCGGGCGTTTGATGGCTCTGTTGCACAGATCGTTTGACGGTCGGGCTTCCCCTTTCCCGGGGCGGACTTGTCCGACGGCCTGTGTGACGGGGATGCCGAGGGCGGTGAAGCCGTTCAGGACGGCGACACGAACCTGGAACGCCGCAACCTGACGGTCGAAGTCCCGCGCCAT
>JAYSSN010000320.1:0-3356 GCA_043720555.1 Rhodobacterales bacterium
CCGTTGATCGGATCGCCCCCGATGCCAACGGACGTGGACACGCCGATCCCCAGATCTTTCATCTGGCTCGCTGCCTCATAACCCAGCGTGCCCGACCGCCCCACGATGCCCACGCGCCCCGGCATGTAGATATGCGGCGGCATGATGCCCATGAACCCTTGACCCGGGCTGATGATGCCTGCGCAGTTCGGCCCGATCATCCGCATCTTGCGCGCCTCGGGGTAACGCATCAGGAAGCGTTTCACCTTCATCATGTCCTGGCTGGGAATGCCGTCCGTGACACAAACCGCAGTGCGGATTCCCGCATCCGCCGCCTCCATGATCGCATCCGCCGCATAAGGTGGCGGCACGAAGACAAGGCTTGCCTCGGCCCCGGTGGCCTGGACTGCCTCGCGCACCGTGTTGAACAGCGGGCGGTCAAGGAACGTCTCGCCCCCCTTCCCCGGTGTGACGCCGCCGACGACAGTGGTGCCGTATCTGATCATGTCGGCGGCATGAAACGCCCCGATCCGGCCTGACATGCCCTGCACGATGACGCGGGTGTTTTCAGTGATGAGAATGGCCATGTCTTTCTCCCTCAGGCGGCTTTGCGGGGGCGTGCGGCAACGGCGGATGCGGCCGCGGCGGCCAGCGTATCGGCGGTAATGAGCGGCAGGCCAGAGGCCTGCAGGATGCGGTTGCCCTCCTCGACGTTGGTACCGGCAAGGCGCACGATCACGGGGAGGGTCAGCCCGACCTCGCGGTACGCCTGCACCACGCCGTCGGCGACCCAGTCACAGCGGTTGATACCGGCAAAGATATTGACAAGGATCACGCTGACGTTGCGGTCAGCCAGCACCGTGCGGAACGCCCGCACCACCCGCTCGGGCGAGGCACCCCCGCCGATATCCAGGAAATTCGCGGGCTCCCCCCCCGCCAGCTTGATCATGTCCATGGTGGCCATCGCAAGGCCCGCGCCGTTGATGATGCACCCGATATCGCCGTCCAGCCCGACATAGGCCAGCCCGTGGTCGCCCGCCGTGGACTCGCGCGGGTCTTCCTGGCTGCGGTCGCGCAGCGCGGCAATCTGGGGGCGACGGTAGAGTGCGTTGGTATCAAAGCTCATCTTCGCGTCGACCGCCACCAGATCGCCCGCCCCGGTAATGACCAGCGGGTTGATTTCCACCATCATCGCATCCAGATCGCGGTAGGCGCGATAACAGGCGCGAAGAACGGTCGTCATCTGGTTGATCTGCTTGCCTTTCAGGCCCAACCCGAACGCCAGTTCCCGCGCCTGAAACTCCGACAGGCCGACCGCCGGATCCACGATCATGCGGCGCAGCGAGTCCGGATCGGTTTCCGCCAGATCCTCGATCTCGATCCCGCCATGCGCCGAGGCCACGATCATGATCCGTTCGGATTTGCGGTCCAGCACAAAGCCAAGATACATCTCCTGCGCGATGTCCGACGCGGCCTCAACCCACAGCCGGTAGACACCCTTGCCGTTGGCATCGGTCTGTCTGGTGACCAGCTGGCGACCCAGCAGGGTGACCGCAAACTCCTGCACCTCATCCGCCGACCGGCACAGTTTCACGCCACCAGCCGCCCCCCGGCCCCCGGCATGGACCTGCGCCTTCACGACGAACGGACCATCCCCCAGATCACGGGCGACGCTGGCCGCCTGTTCGGGGCTGAACGCCACGCCGCCGCGCGGCACCGGCACGCCGAAACGCGCAAGGATGTCTTTTGCCTGATGTTCGTGGATGTCCATGTTTTCCCCCGTTATTTTGCCGCAATCGCATCCGCCAGCACCAGAATGTTGCGCGCCATTTTTTCAGACGCCGCATCGATCATGCGGCCATCGAGCGCCGCCGCCCCCTTGCCCTGCGCCTCGGCCTTGCGCAGTTCGTCGATGATGCGGCGGGCCTTGGTGATTTCGGCTTCGGGCGGGCTGAAGATCTCATTGGCCAGTGCCACCTGGCTGGGGTGGATCGCCCATTTGCCCTCGCAGCCCAAGGCCGCCGCACGCCGCGCGCCGTCCTTGTAGCCTTCGGCATCGCCAAAATCCCCGAACGGTCCATCGATGGCCCGCAAGCCATAGGCCCGGCATGCGATCACCATCCGCGTGATCGACGCATGCCACTGATCGCCCGGATAATGCGGGTTCAGTCCGCCGATGTTTGTTGTCCGCGCCCGCATCGAGGCCGCATAGTCCGCCACCCCGAAATGAAGTGCTTCCAGCCGGCCGCCGAACTGGGCAATCGCCTCGACATTTGCCATGCCGAGCGCGGTTTCAATCAACGCTTCCAGCCCCACGCGGGTGGTGAATCCCTTGGCTTGTTCGATCTGGTTCACCATGGCCTCGACCATGTAAAGGTCCGCCGTGACACCGACCTTGGGCACCAGCAACGTATGAACGCGGCTGCCCGCCTGTTCCATGACATCCACCACGTCGCGGTACATGTAGTGGGTATCCAGCCCGTTGATTCGCACCGAAACCGTCTTGCCCTTCGCCGCCCAGTCGATGTCATTCAGCGCCTGAATGGCATTCTTGCGGGCCTGCTCCTTTTCCGAAGGCGCCACGGCGTCTTCCAGATCGAGGAAAACAAAATCGGCGGCACCATCGGCGGCCTTGTCGATCATGCCGGGGTTGCTTGCCGGCACGGCGAGTTCCGACCGCTGCAGACGCGCGCAGCGCAATGGGTGAAGTGTGTGGCTCATCATTCTGATCCTGTTCGTTATTCCGCCGCGACGCGCTGCGCCGACGGCAAGGCCTGCCCGGTTGAAAACCAGTGCTGTGCCGCAGCAACGCCGGAACCAAAGCGAATGTCCACCCCTGCTTCGGCCAATGCCATTTCCGTCACCGAAAGCGCCGTCAGAACCATACCTTCATTCAGATCTCCCAGATGCCCGATCCGAAATACCGTGCCCGCAAGGCGCGACAGCCCCGACCCCAGCGAGGTGCAATACCGGTCGTAGGCGATGCGGATCACCTCGCGCGCATCCACACCGGCAGGCACGCGGATGGCACTGACCGTATTGGAATAAAGGGCCGGATGTGCGGCCACAAGTTCCAGCCCCCACGCTGCCACCGCACGCCGCACCCCTTCGGCCAGACGGGCATGGCGGGCCAGCACGTGATCCAGCCCTTCCTCATTGATGCGTTCCAGCGCGCAGCGCATCCCGTGCAGCAGTTGGGTCGGTGGCGTGTAGGGAAAATAACCACCCGCATTCATGTTCACCATATCGGTGAATTCAAAGAACGCGCGGCGCATCGTGGCCGTTTCTGACGCCGCCATCGCCTTGACGCTGACGCCCAGAATGCCAAGCCCCGCCGGACACATCAGGCCCTTCTGGCTGCCTGCCACCGCCAGATC
>JAYSSN010000321.1:0-28215 GCA_043720555.1 Rhodobacterales bacterium
GTTGAATCGCTGTTGTCGGGCATGGCGTCGGAGTTTCGGGCGGGTGTGCAAAACCTGCCCGATTGGGCAGAGCGAGAGTTGGGTCTGACGCCGCCACAGGTGACGCAGATGATCGCCTATTGTGATGAAATTCTGACCGCGACGGCCAATCTGATTGAAGCGCAGTATTTGTTGACCGAAAGCCGGGCGGCCGGGTCGCGCGATGGAGAGTTGGCGCTGTAATGTCTGGGCTTGGCCGCCAGCATCTGGAACCGCTGCCGCCCTTTGCCGGGATCGAGGGCCCGCTGAAAGCCGCCCTGGCATCGTTGAGGCCCGCGCGCCGGATGTCAGTCACCGAATGCGCCGAGCGGTATATGAAGGTCAACGCCAACGGGCGATGGGTCGATTTTAACCGCCTGGTGGCCCCCTATATGGTGGAGCCTGCCGATATGATGGCCAGCCGGAACTGGCGTGAGCTGGTTTTTGTGGGGCCCGCACGCGCCAGCAAGACGTTGGGTTTGCTGCAGGTCGGTCTGGCCTATTGCATCATGGTTGATCCAAGTCCGATCTACATCACGCATATGGGGCAGACCAAAGCAAAGGAATGGGTTGATAATGAAGTTGCCCCGATGATCCGCAACAGCCCTGAGTTGGCGGATCGGCAGGGTAAAGGGGTTGGTGACAAGAACATCTTTTCAAAACGCTTTGTCGGCGGTGCGCGATTGGGGGTTGGGTGGCCCACGGCAGAGAACTGGGCGGGGCGAACATCGCAGTTTGAGTTTGTGACTGATCTGGACCGCATGAAGCCGGATATCGACGGCGAGGGTTCGCCGTTTGCATTGGCGGCGAAACGACCAGAAACGCTTGGATCGCGCGGCATGGCAGTGGCGGAATCGTCACCAGGCTATCCGGTTCTGAAAGATGACTGGGTGCAGAAAAGCCCGCATGAGCTGCCGCCTTGTGATGGCATCGTGGGGCTTTACAATGGGGGCACGCGCGGGCGGTGGTATTGGAAATGCCCGGACTGCGCAGATTTGTTTGAGCCGCGCATTGACCGGCTGCATTACGACGCTGATCTGCCGCCTGCACAGGCCGGGCAAGCGGCACAAATGGTCTGTCCTCATTGTGGTGGACTGATCGCGTCGGACCAAAAGGTGCTGTTGAACCGGCAGGCGCTGCAGGGTCTGGGTGGCTGGTTGCATGAGACAGATGATGGGGAATTGGTGCGGGTTGATGATCCGGCGATCCGGGCTGTGTCGCGGCTGTCTTACCATTTGAACGGTGCTGCTGCTGCCTTTGCCAGCTGGGCCACGATTGTGACGCGGTTTGAGGTGGCGAAACGATCTGCTGCCGTGATGGGCGAAGAGCGCGACATGCAGGTTGTGGTCAATACCGACATTGGCCTGCCCTTCCGCCCGACACTGGGCGAAGCGGATGGCGTTTTGAGCCTGCAAAAGTTGCGGTCTGCGCTGAAACCATTGCCGCGCGGGGTGGCACCGGAGTGGGTGCGGTTTGTGACAGTGAGTGTGGACGTGCAGGGGCATTACTTCCCGGTGCAGGTGATGGGTTGGGGCGTGGACGGGACACGCTGTATCATTGACCGCTTTGATCTTTCGGTTGTGCCACCCGATGCACCTGCAGCTGCTGACCGGGTGCTTGATCCGGGACGGCATTTTGAGGATTGGGCAGTGCTGGCCGATCTGCATGAGCGGATTTATCCGGTTGAAGGCAGCGACTTTGGGTTGAAACCAGTGGCGCTGGTGGTGGATTTTCAGGGTGCACCGGGGGTTTCGGACAATGCCGACAAATTTCTGCGCGCCCGGCGCAAGGAAGGGCTTGGCGGGGTCTGGTTTGTGTCGCGCGGCTGGGGTGGGTTTCATCATCGTTCGCGCGTTTGGTATGAAACCCCGGAGCGGGCGTCGAATGGCAAGCGGGCGCGGTCTATCAAGATTTTGAACGTTGCGGTTGACCGTCTGAAAGACAGCACGGTTGCCGCGCTTGGCCAGCAAGAGGCCGGTATTGGCGGTTATGTGTTGTCGGATTGGCTGAGCGAAGAGCAGCTGACAGAGTTCACCGCAGAATACCGCACCGCGAAGAAATGGGAAAAGCGCCGGGGCATGGTGCGTAACGAGAGTATCGACCTTTCAGTGCAGGGTCTGGCGCTGGCGGAATACAAGGGCCTGAACCGGATCAACCCTGCAGCCCCCCCCATTTGGGCTACGCTTAGTTTGCAGAATATTTATGCTGTTACGGCGCCGAAAAGCGCATCTGCACGCACCATCAAATCGAGCGATGGTGAGACCACCAAAACCGACAAACCAGCCCGCCGCCGCCGTGTTCCGCCGCGGCTGTTTTAACAAGGGATCACCATGGCCTATACCGCCGACGACCTTGCCGCGTTGCAAAGCGCGATTGCGCGGGGCGCGAAGAGCCTGCGCATGAACGGGGAAGAGGTGGAGTTTCGCAGTCTGGCCGAAATGGAGCGGATTGAGGCCAAGATCAAACAGGAGTTGGGGTTGGTGACGGCGCGCAGGGTGTTCAATCCCACCACGGATAGTGGGTGGCGCTGATGGCTGTGCGCGCCAAATCCGTGAAATCACCGGGGCTGTCGCTGCGGGTTGGGTCATTGATCAATGATCTGATCATGCCGTTCGCCGCGGGTGTTGCTTTGCGGCGTGAGGCCGCGATGCAGCGGCGCGTATTGCTGCAAAGCATGTCGGGGGCTGGGCATTACAACGGGGCTGGCCGCACCGCACGGGGCAAGGATTTCAGGGCGAATTCCAGTGATGCCGTTGAGTCGATGCGCGCTGATCGCGCCCGGATGGGATGGATCGCGCAGGACATGCTGCGCAACAACCCGCGCGTGGTGAAAGCCGTGCGGCAGATTGTCAACAATATTGTCGGGGCGGGCATTCAGTATTCGGTGCGGATGTCGGATCCCGGAGATATTGAAACTAAGGTGCAGATCGAGACGCTGATCAAGCGGCATTGCGGGTCTTTGGATATCGATGCCGACGGCATGCTGTCGCTGTATGGGTTGCAGCAATTGGGCATGAGTACGATTGTTGGCCCCGGCGAAGTGCTGTTGCGCCGCAGGTTGCGCCGGGCTGAAGACGGGCTGGTCCTGCCGTTTCAAGTGCAGGTCATGGAATGCGATTATCTGAATGAGTTGATTGATGGCCGTTTGCCAAATGGCAATATGGCGGTGCAGGGGATAGAGTTTAACGGCATTGGCAAGCGGGTGGCCTATCATCTCTATGCAGAGCATCCGGGCGGCAGGTTTGGGGCAGGTGGGGCCACACGGCGGGTTACGGCGGATAACATCATTCATGCGTTTGATGTGCGTCGGCCCGGCCAAAAGCGCGGCATGACGTGGCTGGCCCCGGTGATCACGCTGCTGCATGAGCTGCAAAAGTATCAGGACGGACAGGTGAAGCGGCAAGAGATCGCGGCGCTGTTTGCCGGTGTCTACAAGACAGAAGAAACTGCTGACGAGTTGGAAGAGGCTTTTGGTGAGATGTCGCCGGGCGCGATTATGCGGATCGGGTCGGACGAAGAGTTGGAGTTTACCGACCCGCCATCGGTGGATGGCTATGAGCCGTTCATGCGGGTCACCGACCGGACCATCGCGGGGGCCTTGGGGGTGACCTATGAAGGGTTCACCGGGGATTACAGCAATGTGAATTATTCCTCTGGTCGCATGGGCCGGATGGATGTTGATCCGAACTTTTTGCATTGGCAGAAGAACCTGGCAATTGCGCAAATCTGTGACCCGCTGGGAGGCTGGATCAAAGAGGCCGTTACCGATGTTGAGGGTATTGATCCGTCAACATGGTCATTGGACTGGACGGCCCCGCGCCGCCCTGTGCTGGACCCGACCAAGGATTGGCCCGCCTATGAAGATGCGCGGCGCGCCGGATTTATGTCACGCCGCCAAGTGATCCGGGAAACCGGGGGTGATCCTGACAAAGTTGAAGCGGAAATTCTGGAAGAAAATGCCTGGGCGCAAGCCAACGAGGTGACGCTGAGCAGTGATGCCGCAACACCAAAAACTGCGCCGCGTGCAATTGCGCCCGATGAGCCGAAGAAAGTGAAAAAACCATGAACCGCCCTGATTTTGCCAGTATCGCCGCAAGGATGTTCGACACGCCCTTGATGATTGCGCCAGATAAGGCCGCCGTCATTGCCGAGGCGATGGGTCCGCGTCTGATTGGCTTGCCGGACGGGGGTGCGGTGACATTGGTTGGGCATACTGTGCCAACGGCCGCCGAGATGTGGCAACCGCGCCCCACGGCGTCGTTTTTAGGCGATGAGATTGGACGCGCGTTGCAAGGCCGCGATGATCACCGCGCCTATAGCATTGTCGAAGGGGTGGCCATCATTCCGGTCACCGGCACTTTGGTGCGGCGCGGGGCATTTCTGGGCGAATCGTCGGGTATGACCAGCTATGAAGGGCTGTCGGCGATGCTGCGCACGGCGGGTAGCGATCCGCGCGTGCGCGCTGTTGCGTTGGAAATTGACAGCTTTGGCGGTGAAGCGGCAGGCATTTTTGATCTGTGTGCCCAAATTCGCGAGCTGCGCAGCGTGAAACCTGTGCGCGCCTTTGTCGCCGATTATGCGTTGTCAGCGGGCTATGCCATCGCCAGTCAGGCCGATCACATCACCATCCCGCCGTTCGGCATGGCCGGGTCTATCGGCGTGCTTATGTTGCATGCAGATTTTTCAAAGAAGATGGAAAAGGACGGGGTGAAAATCACGCTGATCCATTCTGGCGCGCATAAGGTTGATGGCAATCCTTATGAGCCACTGCCGGATGCAATCCGCGCCTCGATCCAGAAAAAGAATGATGCAATGTGGGCATCGTTTGCGGAACTGGTGGGGGAAGGCCGCACGGGGCGGATGAACGCCCTTGAGGCGATGCGCACCGAAGCTGCCGTGTTTACCGGCGAGGAGGCCGTCAAGGCCAATCTTGCCGATGATGTCAGTGAAGCCCGTGCGGGTTTTACTGCCTTTCTTGCAGACCTGTCGGCCCCCGGCATACGGAGCCAAACTCACCCTGCACATGGCGCGCGCGCCGATGCATCTGACAGCAGCCCCGGCTGCGACGACCGGGCAGCCGCCCTTTCCCAACAGGAGACCATCATGTTGAATGACGACCAAAAACCGGGCGCTGCACCTGTTGCCGCCGCCCCGATTGCTGTGACAAACGATGCTGCGGTTGCCGCAGAGCGTGACCGCGCCGCCAAAATTACCCAGCGTGTCGCTTTGGCGGGATTGCCGGGCAGTGTGGCGCAAAAGCTGATTGCCGATGGTGCCAGCCTTGAAGTCGCTTATGGCCAGATCATCGACACCAAAGCTGCCAAGGCGCAGGATGGTGGCGACATTCTGAACCTGTCATCGGGGGCGCAGGTGCGCGTCGATCAGGTCGAAAAAACCACCGAAGGCATGACGCGCGCGCTGTTGGCCCGCACCGGCATGGCGGGCGGTGAGCAGAACGAGTTTACCGGCATGTCATTGCGCGAAATGGCGCGTGAGACCTTGCGCGCGCGCAATCTGACGCCGCCCTCGGGCGGGGTTCACGCGCTGGCCAGTGCCGCGTTCATGCCCAGCATGGCGGGCGGGCTGCATACCGGCAGTGATTTTGGCAATATTGTCGCCAACGTCGCCAATAAGGCGATGATGAAAGGCTTTATTGAGGCCGAGGAAACGTTTGAAAAGTTCACTTCGGTCGGCACTTTGAGCGATTTCAAGGCCACGCGCCGGGTGGGGCTGGATGCATTTCCGACGCTTGATCTGGTGGCGGATGGTGCAGAATTTACCTATGGCACCATGGGCGATTATGCGGAACAGGTGATCCTGGGCACTTACGGCAAGATGTTCCCGATCACCCGTCAGACCATCATCAATGATGATCTTGGCGCGTTCAGCGCAATTCCCATGAAAATGGGCCGTGCCGCACGGCGCACCATTGGCAATCTGGTGTTTGCGGTGTTGAACAGCAACCCGGCGATGGGGGATGCGCTGGCGCTGTTTATCGCAGCACATAAAAACCTTGATGCGACCAATGCGGCCCCGTCTGAACTGTCGATCAACCGTGGCATTGTCGCAATGGCCACACAGACCGACCGCAGTGCCAATGCGATTGCGCTGAACATCGGGCCAAAATTCCTGCTGGCGCCACCTGCGCTGCGGTCTGTGGTTTTGCAGGCAATGAAGAGTGAGTATGCGCCGGATGATACGGCCAAGGCGGGTACGGTAAAGCAGCCCTACGCCTATAACACCGTGCGCGATGCGGCAGAGCCAATCTTTGACGCCCGCCTGACAGGGACAGCCTGGTATTTGCTGGCTGATCCAAATGGGTTTGACACCATCGAAGTGTCGTATCTGGACGGTGTGAACACCCCGTTTCTAGAGCAACAGCAAGGCTGGTCGGTTGATGGCACCGAGTTCAAGGTGCGCATTGATGCGGTGGCCAAGGCGCTGGCCTGGGAAGCAATGTGGAAGAACAACGGGGTTTGATCCTGAACGGTATGTAAGGCTTGCCGGGGCGGGTGCCGCCCCGGTTATCACCCCCATTCCAAATGCCCAAGGAGGGCGTCAATCATGAAGACCTTTATTCAAACCGGTGACACGCTGGATGTTGTCGCACCCTATGCGGTGGTATCGGGCGACGGCGTGCAGGTTGGTGCGCTGTTTGGTTATGCTGCAGCCGATGCCGCAATCGGCGCTGCGGTGCGGATCAGCACCGTTGGTGTTTACAAAGGCAAGAAGTTGTCGGCGCAGGCCTGGGCTGTCGGCGACAAGATTTATTGGGACAATGCCGCCAAGCTGTTGACCACGGTTCTGACCGCCAACCTTTTGGTTGGTGTGGCCGTGGCGGTCGCCCTGAACCCATCTGCGACCGGATTGGTGCGGCTGGATGGCGCGACACGCTGATGAGCATTTTTGCGGGCATGACGGGGATCCTGAACCAAGTGTTCGGGGCCCCGGTTTTGTTATGCCCACGGTCCGGGGGGCAGATGACCATTCAGGCGGTGTTTCGCCGCGAGCCGATTGAGGTTGATCAGGAGGGCGGGCGGTCTGTGCTGATTGCCGCGCCGACGTTGAAGGTGCCGGAACCTGTCGCCTCCACCATCTGCCGGCATGACATCATCGAGGTGGAAGGTCTGCGCTATGTCGTGTTGAACAAGATGCCCGGTGCGTCGCCTGCCGCTGATCGGTTTGTGATGTTCGAGTTGGAAGAAATCACACCATGACCCAGCACCGGATCGCGATGCGCGCCACGGTGATGGCGGCACTAAGCGGTGTTTTGCGGTTCAAGCGGTTTACGCCAATCAAGGGCTGGTCACAGTCGGTCGATGCCGACACGTTGCCGGTTTACGGCGTGGCCACGCCGCGCGAAAATTCATCAGCTGCGTCCTATGATGCCCATGAGCGTCGGGTGGAGTTGAAGCTGCGGTTTACCCGGATGGGTGACGACAGCGTTGAAGACGTGCTTGATACCGACACTGAGGTCGCAGAGGCCACACTGCTGCCCCTGCTGCGGGCGACCTACCTGCATGCCGAGATTGTGCAGACAGAATTGCAACTGTCTGGTGAAGGCAAGCAGCGGGTCGGCACGATTGAACTAACGTTTGCGGTTCTATTGCAGACTGACATGCCCGTCTGACCGGCGGCGCATTCCACCCCCACACGTAACCCAGAACTGGAGAATGCCATGGCAAAAGCCCCCGGCCGGTTGGCCGTATTGAGTAAGGCAGCCACCCCGATTGCCAGCGTCAAGATGGTGTCGATTGAATGGAACGGCGAGCCGATTGATGTCACCGACAAGGATTCGAACGGCATCAACGAGCTGTTGAGTGTCGTTGCATCGCAGGGATTGAAAATCTCGGTCGAGGGCTGGACCAATGATCCGGTGTTTCGCAACATCGCGCTGGATACGGCGGTATCGAAGATGCTGACCGATCTGACCTTCAAGCATGCCGATGCGTTGGCTTTGGTGGATACCATTTCTGGCAACTTTTTCATGTCCAACTACAAGGAGCAAAATCCGCATGACGATGCATCGGATTTTTCCTGTGAATTCCAATCCTCTGGCGTGTGGACGCGTGCGTGATGCGGGCGATCAACATCACGTTCAAGGGCAAAACCTATACCATCCCGGCCTATAAGGCATTTGAGGTCGGTGAGGCGGTGGAAGACATTGCCACGCTGGCCGTTATTGGCGGATGGCAGACAAATCCGCATTTCAGCAAGATGGCACGCTGTTACGGCGTGATGCTGCGGTTTGCCGGGGCCAAGATTTCGGATGAGGATGTAAAATCCGAAATCATGGATCAGATCAAGGTAATGAATGTCGAGGCATCGGCTGGTGTTGCGGTGGACCGGGCCAATCTGTTTCACCTTCAGGCGATAGAGCAGCTGATTGCGGTGATCATGGACGGCATGCCTGAGAACATGCAGGGCGATGCGGACGCTGCAGAACAAGACCCTGCCGGAAAAAAGATAACCGCTTCGTAAAGTCGCTGTTCCAGATTGCGGTGCTGCGCCTGCGCATTCAGCCATCGGAATTCTGGATCATGTTGCCCCGTCATTTCTGGATGCTGGCGGAAACGCTGGATGTTGGCAGAGGGTCAGGGCCGAGCATCACGACTGCGGAGCGTAATGAGATGAAAGCGCTGCTGGAATCTGCCCAGAGAGGAGAGTTCTGACCATGGCCCTGCCCCCGATCAACATTGTGCTGAAGGCCACAACAGACGGCTTTCGCCGCGGCGTTTCCGTGGTCGACGGGCAGTTGGACAAGATCGAAGGATCGGCCAACAGCCTGCAAAAGCGTCTGATCACCACGGGCGACCGCTTGACCATGGTGGGGCGGCGAATGTCGATCATCACGGCGGCGGCAACCGGTGCTGCGGCGGGAATGTTTGCCATGGCGGCCAGCGCGGCCAATGCGGGCGATGCGATTGGTGATTCTGCCAAGGCGGCAGGCATGTCGACAACCGCGTTTCAGGAATACCGCTTTGCCATCAAAGAAGCGGCGGACATGACCGATGATGAATTTGCCGGATCAATGGTCAAGCTGAACAAAACGCTGGGCGATGCGCGCGACGGATCGAAATCAGCCATAGCGGCGTTTGAGGCTATCGGGGTCAGTCAGGCACAGATTGCCGATGGCAGTTTTGATACCGACGCGGCGCTGAAAGCGTTTGTCACCAGCATGGAAGGGATCACAGATCCTGCAACAGCGGCGGCGATGGCCGCCGATCTGTTTGGCAAGAGTGGCGCCCGAATCGGGGCGGGTCTTGCTGGTGTGCCGGGGCAGGTGGGCGCGCTGGTTGAAGAGGCGCGCAGGCTGGGGATCGTGCTGGGGGAAGACACGATCAAGACAGCCGGTGAGGTGGATGCCAAAATCAAGGCGCTTGGTGAGCAATTTGAGGCAGCCAAGCTTCGGATCGGGGCCACGTTTCTGCCATTTCTGAACAACACGCTTTTGCCGTTTCTGGAAGACACACTTATTCCAGGTATCGAAAGCGTCATTAAGACGGTCATCGGTTGGGGCGCGGCCTTTACCGACCTGCCTGGGCCCATTCAGACCGCGCTGGAACTGGTGGCAGTCGCCATCGGCGCGGGTGGGCCTGTGCTGTTGGCCTTGGGCTTTATGAGCAGGGCCTTTGCAGTACTCCTTAGCACGGGGCCGCTTGGGAAGTTCATGTTGTTTGCCACCACCCTCATTGCCGCTTGGCAAATCTGGGGGGATGATATCCAGCGCATTGTTGGTGGTGCGATTGATTATCTTTCAAAGAAGTTCAATGAGATACTGGCGTTTTTTGATCGGTTGATTGAGGGCGCGAAGAGGGTTGGAACGGCCATCGCAAATGCGTTCAGCATTGGCAAAGAAGCCATGAATTCCGGCGAAGGCTATGGCGGCATGGGCGGCGCTATGGATGACAGCGCAGCATTTACAGGCGGCAGTAACAGTTCTGGCGGCACTTTTGACATAGGCGCGTCGAACGCAGACGGCCTTGTAGATGGCTTCACAACCCGCATGGCGGAACGGCAGGCAGAAATTGCCGTAGCCCTTGGCACAGTCACCACAACGGCGCAGGATGTGTTTGAGACGCATTCCCCGTCCGAAGTGTTCCGGCGCATCGGTGCTTTCATCGGCGAAGGGCTTGCTGGCGGCATTTCGGAAAGTCAGGCCATGGTGGCGCAGGCGGTCGGCACCTTGGGAACAGCCGCTACGCAAAGCACCAGCAGCATGGTTTCCGGCGTTCTGGGGTCGCTTGGCACCTTGTTCAACGGATCCAAGAAATTTGCCGTGGCGCAGGCTTTGGTCAACGCTTGGGCCGGGGCGACCGAGGCGCTAAAACTGCCGTTTCCGGGCAACCTGGCGGCCTTTGCCAAGGTTCTGGCAACGGGCATGTCGGCGGTGAAAAACATCAATTCAGCGCGCCCCGGATCGGCGGGCGGTGCGGGCGGCGGGGGCAGAGGCGGCGGTGGGGGGTCTGCCCCGGCGCAGGCACCGACACAAACGCTGAATTTCACAATCAGCAACGATCCGTTCGGGTTCGGCGACAGGATCGTGCGGCAGATCGCATCGCAGCTGAACGAGGCCAGCCGCAACGGATCAAACTTGCGAGCGACCGTTCGATGACCTTAAGCACGTCCGGCTACGCCTTGGGCAGCAATCAGCCGCTGACCTGCGCCCGCATTCTGTGGGCCCCCTTGGCCGGGGTAATCACCGGCGGCGGCACAAACCCGGCCTATGCGGCCAACGATTACACCAATCAGCGGTGGGTGTGCGGCGTGTTGCCTGCGTCGTGGACGCTGGAAACCGCTGCCAATGCGTCGATAGATACGGTCTTTCTGGCGGCGCACCGGCTTGTCGGCTGCACGGTGCTGGTGGAAACATCGGACACCACGGGCGGCGCGTTCATCACCCGCGCCACGATTGTTCCGACCGACAATTCCACCATCGCCGTCATGTTCAACAATGCCGGTGCGGCCTATGTGATCCGGCGTCTCAGGATCACGGTATCGGGTGCGCCGACCAATGCAGAGATTGGCATCATCCGGGGCGGCGTGGCGCTGCAAATGACGCAGGCGGTGTTTGGCGGGGTGAAGCCGATCGGGCTGAACCGGGCGGTTGAAACCCGGCACAGCCTTTCGGAAACCGGGCAATGGCTGGGCCGCACCATCCAGCGGCAGGCATCCATGACAGAGATGAACTGGACGCATCTGACAGCGGCCTGGTATCGGGCCAGCTTTCAGCCTTTTGCATTGGCTTTGCCGCAAACGCCATTCGGCTTGATCCAAAACCCGCTGCGGATGCCGGAAAGCGTGGCCTGGTGCTGGACGGATGCAGTGCCTGCGCCCGACAATATGGGCATTCTGGATTACATGCAGGTCAGCCTGCCGATAACCGGCTTCCTTGAATGACGTTCCTGCGCGAGCCGTTGCAGGTGGTGGAAATTGTCCAGCCACTGTGCAGCCGTGTCTTTGGCGTGGCCCCCTGTCTTGCGGTGGGCGACAAGTGCTGGAATACCGACGCAACCTGCAAATTTCCGACCGCCCTTGACCTGACCGGCAGTGTGGTGATGCGGTTTGTGTTTCCGGCCGCCAACCGGGCACTGACAACCGGCTTTCAACCCGGCACGGCGTTGCCGTCGCTGATGGCGGTGGATACCGCACCCACGGTTCTGAATGTCGGGGCTGGTGATGAAAACATGTCGCCCCTTGGCCTTAGGGCGGTCGCCACAGTGGCAATCAAGGATCACCCTTATAACGATGTGGCCTATGACCCTTACTTGTCCAGCCGCGCCTATGACCCGCAGACGCGCGGCAGTTTCTGGTCGAAATGGCTGGCCCGCAATCCCTATCATGTCGGCTATGTTCTGCGGATTTATGACGGCTATTTCGGCGACGATCTGACCGCGATGATCAAGCGGGAATATTCGATTGAAAAGATCGACGCTTCCCGGTCGTCGGTGAAAATCACCGCCAAGGACATTCTGCGCAAGATCACCGATACCGATGTGAAAGCGCCGGCGCTGTCGCCCGGCGCGCTGTCACTGGCGCTGACCGCGGTGGCGACCAGCTTTCAGGTGGCGGGGGCGGTGTTGCTGGATTACCCGGCAACCGGCTGGCTGCGCATCAACAGTGAAATCGTGGCCTACACGGCGCGGGCGATTGTCGGCAGCAATGTGGAATTCACCGGCGTCACGCGCGGGCAGTTGAACACCACGGCGGCGGCACACAACCAGTTCGACCGGGCACAGCGGGTGCTGGCCTATATCAATCAGCCGTTCAGCGATATCATCTACGATCTGCTGACGGTCTGGGGCGGCATTCCGGCCAGCTATATCGACAAGCCCGCGTGGGATGCGGAGTGGAACGAGTGGCGCGCGCTTTACAGCTTTACCGCCTATCTGTCGGACCCGGTATCGGTGCAGCAGCTGGTTGGCGAATTGTGCCAGCAGGGGCTGGCGAACATCTGGTGGGATGAGCGGGTGCAAAAAATCATCTTTCGCGCGCAACGCCCGAATTATGCGCCAAACACCCTGACGCAAGAGGGCGATCTGATCGCTGACAGCGTGGTGATCGAAGAGGTTGCCAAGGACCGGGCCTCGCAGGTCTATGTCTATTACGGGCTGCGCAACCCGACGCTCAGCCTGTCAGACAAGGCCAGCTTTGCCACTGCCGAAGTGTTTCTTGATGTCGATAAAGAGCGGCAATATGGCGAGCCTGCGGTTAAGGAAATCTTCTGCCGCTGGGTGAATACCGGCGTCATCGCGCGGTCGCTTGGTGGGGCGTATTTGCTGCGGTTTCGTGATGTGCGCAGGCACATCACCTTCAATCTGACGGCCAAGGATATCGCGGCGGTGTGGACCGGCGATGTGCTGAACATCAAGCATTTCCTGAAGGTGGATTTCACCGGGCTGGAGCAGGTCAAGCCGTGGCTGATCACATCGGCAGAAACGGTGGAACAAGGCGGGGTTTATCGCTTTACCGCCGAAGACAATGAGAGCGGCGGGGTTCTTTGGGAATTCGTCGCGGATGCGGACGCGCGCCCGGTGACCGAGATCGGTTGTTGGGTGGATGCGGCGGGAACAGATGGCGCGGGAAATGTCCTGCCTTTTGCGTGGGTTTAGAACATGACAGCCTGGACGAGCATTTTAAACGCGCTTGTCGCGGTGGGGGCGAAGCCGTTTGCCACCACGGTGCAGGCGCTGCGCGATAACCCGATAGCCCTTACCGAGGGGGCGGTCGGCGCGCCCCGCATTGTTGGCGCCGCAATCAAACGTCTTGCAGATATGCCGGTTTTAACAGTTACGGCTGCTGACACTTACGACGCAAGAATCCTGTCTAACTTGGTTTCTGGGGTATTGACAAATAACACAGCGACATATGTCACCCTGGGGACCAAGACGGTAGTTTTGGCGACTGGGACGATAAGATTCAAGGCATTCCACTCGGCCAATGATGATGCGGCAGGGGCCGCTGATGTAAGTCAGTTGAGTGTCATGAAGAACGGTGTTGAAGTTTTAAGCTGGACCACAGGCAGTAATAATGTCGAGCGAACTGCTGATATTGCAGTTGTGCCCGGCGACGTAATTTTGTGGCGACACAGGCGACAATCAGGCACTTCCACTTGCTCTGCGGCATTAGCGGTAGATTCAGCAAGCGATAGTTATCAAGAGCGTCTGCCTTATGTTGCCAGTTCCGGCGTGGGCATTTCTTAAACCATAACAGAGGCTTGATTGGCGCAACCGCCGGTTACACCACCTACGCCGCGATCTGACACCCACCAAAACCCGACACACAACCGACGCCTTTTGGGCGAATAAGGAGATATGAGATATGGCATCCCTGATCTACAACTCAGCCCTGCGTGACGAGGCTATCGGGTCAATCGACTTTGACACCGATACCTTCAAGGTGATGCTGGTCACGTCTGCCTATGTCGAAAACAAGGATACCCACGCCAAGCGGTCGGACATCACCAACGAGGTTGTTGGCACCGGCTACACGGCGGGCGGCAATGCCATATCTGTGACTGTCCCCGCTGTGGATACCGTCAACGACCGGGTGGATATTGCGCTTGGCGGCACGACCTGGCCAACCTCGACCATCACGGCGCGCAAGGCGGTCATTTACAAGTCGCGCGGCGGGGCTGCGACGGCGGATGAACTGATCGCGGTCGTGGATTTTGTCACCGATGTGTCAACCACGGTCGGCACGTTTACCCTGACGGCTTCGACGCTGCGGAAGCAGAACTAATGCTGATCCTTGCAAGCATCACAGACATTGTCCGCGTCATCACGAGCGCGGCGGCGCAGATCGAGGTTCACGCGTCTTGGGTGGACCTGAACGGCACCACGGTTACGCCGGGGCGCACCAACACGCCGCACATCGTGACGGCGGCGACAACAACCGTTGTCGCATCTCCTGCCGCCAGTACGCAGCGCAATATCAAGCATCTGAACATCACCAACGACCATGCCACGCAGTCCTGCATCGTGACGGTGGAACATACAGACGGCACAACCATCATTGAGTTGATGGCTTTCACCCTGCTGCCGGGTGAAAATATGATCCTTAACGAGGAGGGGCGTTGGGCGCACCGGGACTATAATGGCGCGGAATATCCCGCAGCTGGCCGTGGCGCATATGACGGCTTTTCTGTGCCATTCATGAAAAACGGATCGGCGGCTGATGTGGCTGGCGCGTGGTATTGTTCGTCCAAAGACGCGGGGTTCCCGGGCGCATGGTCCCCCGGCGCGCCCGGCGTCAACGGGCGTGTCACTGACGGGGTGGTTGCGGCTGATTTTGGCTGTGTGCCGATTAAAAACCCGGCCATTGGGGCCAATTTCCTGACCGGGCTTGAAATGGCCGCGAGCATTTCGCACACGCATTTGTTCTTTGACTGCCTCTGGGTGAATACGGGGCTGGTGGTCACGACGCTCACTGCCCAAGCGATCACCATGCCCGCGCTGCCTGCCCGTGACGTCAACGGCACCACGAATGGCGAAGGCTGCATGATTGCCATGCTGTTCACCGCGGCGGCGACCAACGCCGCTGCCAACACGACCGCGACCGTCAGTTATACCAACTCGGACGGCGTGGCGGGTCGCACGGCTACTCTGTTTGCCTTGAACGGGGCGCAGATTCCTATCACGCCAGTAATAGGCACTATCGTCTGGTTCAGCTTGCAGGCCGGTGACAAGGGGGTGCGGTCGATCCAGTCAGTTACTTTGGCCGTGTCTTTGGGCGCGGGCTCAATATCCATGATGATCGCCCGCGATTTGGCAACCATTGGAAACCCGATTGTCAACGTCAGCGCGACCAAGATCATCTCAGACCCCGGAATCCGGCTTTATAATGGCACATGCGCGCTGCATTGCTATCTGGCAAGCAACGTATCCGGCACGTTCTGCGCGGGCGAATTAGTGGTGCAGGAAAAGTAAGACATGCCTAACCCGCGTGGCATTTTCAGCGCGCAACTTGTTGCCGATGGATGGTTTGACGAAACCCTAAAGCCGCTTGGCTGGTTTGACCAGGATTTGGTTGACGCAAGCGGCGGCGGATCGGACGCCACAGCCAACGGGGTTACGCTAACCTACACGCTGTCATTGATTGCAGGCGCTGCAACGGCGTCATCGCAGGCGGCGGGCGTCACACTTGCCGAAACGCTGTCATTGATTGCAGGCACGGCCAGCGTCAGTGCAACAGCAAACGGCGCAACCCTAACCGAAACCCTGTCATTGCTGCCAGGTGCTGCGTCAGGCGGCGGGGCAATGGATGCCACGGCCAACGGGGTAACTCTCGCCTACAGCGCCGCGCTGATTGCCGGGTCGGCCAGCGCAGCGTCACAGGCGGCAGGCGCAACAGTAACCGCCACGCTGTCCCTAATCACAGGGGCCGCACAGGCGGCGTCACAGGCGGCAGGGGCCACGCTTACCACCACGCGGGCGTTGATCGCAGGCGCGGCGCAGGCGGCTTCCCAAGCGGCGGGCGTGACAATTGTTGAAACCTACGCGCTACTGCCCGGCGCAGGGCAGGCCGCGTCACAGGCAGCGGGAGCGACACTAAGCACCACACGGGCCTTGCTTGCCGGGGCGGCGCAGGCCGCGTCACAAGCCGCGGGGCAGGTGGTTTCCGCGGCATACTTATTGTTGCCGGGGTCGGCATCGGGGCAAGCCGGGGCAACAGCAAACGGAGTGACGGTATCTTATGCCTACGCCCTTCTAGCGGGCATTGCGGCGGGAGGTGCTGTGTCCAACATCGGCTTCGCCTTCGATGGCCCCGCGCGATCCCTGCTGATCGGGCAAAACCTGCGGCGGCTTCATGTTTACGGGAATGACCACACCCTGACTGTCTATCCAAATCCAGCGCGCGAGATTGAGGCTTTTGGGCATCGCCGCACCGTCACCACAGCAAAAGGGCGCGTTCAATGACCGCAGCAGTCTTTACCATCAAGAAGGATTCACGGCAGGACCGGCTTTATTTCAAATTCACCCCGGCGGTTGATCTGACCGGGCTGTCGTTGCTGTTTAGTATGGTCAACCGCGCCACCAGCGTTGTGAAAATCGACAAGGTTGCAGCGGTTATCGCCGTGGGCGCGCACACAATTGACGGGGTGCCCTATACCCTGACCGCCGCCGATGGGTGGGGCTATTACGACTGGCCCGGCACCGCCGATCTGGACACCGTTGGCAATTACGGCGGCGAAGTCTGGATTGTTTATCCCGGCCCGAAATACTCCAAATGGCCAAGCAACGGCCTGATCCCAATCACCGTTTATGAGGATGCACCGATATGAGCATTGCCCGTTTCAAATCGAACAAAGCCAAGGTTGCCGTTGGTCTGCGCCCGGTGCGCTTCAAAGAGGATGGCACCATGCACGTTCTGACCGACATGGCGGCGGAACGGTTCAGCGAGATTTATCTGGACAACGGCGCGGTCACGCTGCCCCCGATGGACCCCGTGGATCCGATTGTTCCGCCACCGCCGCCAATCGACACGCCTCCACCAACCCCTGTTGATCCGGTAAACGCGGGTAACGTGGCGGCGTTGAATGCTGCACTGGCAGCGGCAACTGGCGGCGAGATAATTGCGCTTGCCCCCGGTAACTACGGGGATTTCAGCCTTGCAAGCAAAGCCTACGCCACGCCAGTCAAGCTGACTTCGCTGGACCCGGCAAGCCCGGCGACATTCCGAAGCCTTTCCTTTTCGCGAGTTGAAAATCTGATTATTGACGGCTTGGCTGTAGTGTTCACCCCAGTTGCCACCACATCAAGTATCGCGGCTGGTATTGGGTTGGTAAACTGCAAACGTGTGACAATTGCCAACTGCAAGGCCAAATCCGGCCCGATGCCGACCGATGGACTTTTGACAGGGCGCGGAATTTCGGTTCTGACCAGCATAGACATTGCCCTGACGGGCAACGATATTTCGCAATTCCGGCGCGGAATAATGACTGGTCAGGTTGACGGCCTGGTGATCGGATACAACTGGATTCACGACAACCGAACCTCTTTGCTGAGTGGTGGCGGCATCGACAACGCGCTGATCGAGGGCAACCACCTTGAACGCAGCAATCCCAACAATTTCGGCGGCACTGGCGATCACGGCGATTTCATCCACTACTGGACATCCTCAACCCAGACCAAGCCGAGCGATAACATCGTCATTCGAAATAACTTCATCGAGCAGGGCGGCGGCACGGCGCTGCTGGGCATCTACATGGACAACAATTCCAGCCCGCACGGCTTTACCAATGTGACCATCGAAAACAACGTGCTGCACAACAGCAACGGGCAAGGCGTCCGGCTGGAAGACGTGATCGGCGGGGTGGTGCGCAACAACACCCTGTTGCAATGCGGCCTGGACGACTTCCGTAAGGCCCCCCGGATTCGCGTCGAGGATGGTTGCCGCGATATCCAGATCACCAACAACATCGTCTCGAATTATCTCGCAGGTGTTGCTGCGGTCAATGCAGCGGCGCTGAACATCGTGGAAAACGGCACAGTGCAGTTGCCAGAGATGACGGCGGTTGCAGCGCAGGCGGGCAAATTCGTGGGCCTGCCGAAGGATAACGGCACCCTTGCCGACATGCAGCAAATACCGGGTGCATTCCCGGCGGGCGTGGGGGCAACCCTGACGCCAGCGATGATCTATCCGGCGCGGCGCGCCTGATCCCAGACGCCAACAAGGCCCCAAACACCCGCCTTGGCGGAACGGAAAGGCATGACACATGACAGCGCCAAGAATGGATTGGAATATGAATATCAACACGTTGCTTTCGGTCGGTTCGTTCCTGGCAATGATGATCGTTTTTACCAACGGGCAGGCCGCGATCAACGCCAAGCTGGAGGTCTACCAGCTGGAGGCGGTGCGCCGGATCGAGGCGATCGAGGCCAAGCAAGAGGCACAAGCGAAAGAGGATCAGGCGACCCGGATTGATATGAACCGGATGCAGCAGGATTTCATCTATATGAAAGAAGCCCTGACCGACATTCGCAATATCTCGCGCGAACAGACGCTGCTGATTCAGCGGCTGTTTCAGGGGGGCAAGCCATGAAGGCCAATTTCCCGGCGTCTTTGCGCGAAACCCTGCGGTATGAGGGCGGGTGGTCGGATCATCCTGATGATCCGGGTGATCAGACGATGAAGGGTGTCACCTTCAAGACGATGAAAGTGTTCTATCCTGGCGCCACACTGCAAGACCTGCGCAATATCACCGATGCGCAATTGCAGCGCATTTACCGCGCCGGATATGCCGACTTGGTGGCTTTCGATGCGCTGCCATCGGGCATGGATCATGTCGCCTTGGACGGCGCGGTCAATTCCGGCCCGTCGCGCGGGGCGCGGTGGCTGCAGGTGGGACTTGGTGTCAAAGCGGATGGCAAGATCGGCAAAGGCACCTTGGCGGTTGCCCGCACATCACCACCCGTGCCGGTGATCAAGCGCGCCGTCGCGGCCCGCGCCGGGTTTCTGCGCGGGTTGAAAACATGGGCCACATTCGGCAAGGGCTGGTCGCGTCGCGTGGCCGAGGTCGAGGCCTTTGCCGTGGCGCAGGCCGTGGGCGTGCAGCTGGCGAAGGCCGAAGAGCCGGGCGCACGTGCCGATGCGCGCAAATCAGGCCAAGGGGCCACCACGGGTGGTGCTGCCGGGGGTGGTGCCACGCAGATCCCCGATCTGCCGGATTGGGGCTTGGCCGCTGTCAGCATTGTCACGGTGATCGTGGTGATCATCCTGATTGGTCGCTGGCGGCACAACCGGGCGCGGGCCGAAGCATACCGCACAATTGGAGAGAGAGTTTAAGGATACGGCGCAAAGCCGCATCGCCTGCCCAAGCGTCAATGGGCACAGAAGGAGAAGGCACATGAGTGTCCAAAAAGTCCGCGCTTGTTTCTGGGTCAAGGAAAAGACGCACCATCACAACGGCGCAATGGGGGTAGATCAGCCCGTAACCGTCAAGCTGGCGGCGCACTACAATGACGGTAAGGGCGGCAATGAGGATTGGTCGAAGTACACGCCTTCTGGCGATATTTCGATGATGATCACCAACGCATCCGCGTCTGATTTCTTTGAACTTGGCAAGCGCGTCTATGTGGATTTCACCGCAGTAGAATAACCATCGCGGGGGCTTTTCGGCCCCCGTTTCAACCTTCCAAGGGCATGATCATGGACAACGACCCAATCTTTTTCGCCTGGACCCGCAGCTTTTGGCTGGGCATCTTTCCGGCACTGCTGACCGCGATGGATATCGCATTCCAAATCTTTGGCGATCCAGCCACATCAGCGCCGGTGGCCGCTGCACTGGCATGGGTCACGGGTTGGTTTGGCGTCACGGTGCAGCCAGAGGCCATCGCCCGGGTGATGCAGGCCATGGCGCCGCTGTATGCCCTGATCGTCGCCCAGCAACGCAGCCATGCCGCGCGACCCTATACGATTGATCCGAGGGCGCTGAAATGACCTGGTTGCTGCAACTGCTTGGTTTGGCTGGTGGCGGTCTTGGCGACCAGCTGCGCCGCGCCTATGAGGCCAAGCTGAATGCCGCCAATGACGCCGACAAGATTTCGGCAGACATGCAGATTGCGCAAATCAATGCCCGGATGGCGTCGCACAGCATCGGCGGGCGCTGGATCACGCTGGTGCAACTGGCCTGGGCGCTGCCGTTCGTGGTCTACAATTGCAAGCTGATCGTCTGGGATAAAATTTTGGGCCTTGGTGTGACTGACCCGCTATCGCCCGAATTGTATGGACTGCAAGGCATCATTGTCGGGTTCTTTTTCGTCACCACCACCATCCGGGGGATCATCAGATGACGCGCGCATTGATCATCGCAATTGCATGTCTGCTGGCGCTTATGCTGGCGACGATTGAGGCGGCGCGACCGGCATATGCAAATCCAAACTGCGCTGATCGGGCGTTTGTTCTAACGCAACTGGCCCAAAAATACGGCGAAACCCGGCGTGGTATGGGATTGGCGGCGAATAGCACAGTGATGGAACTGTTCGCTTCAGCCGAAAATGGCACATGGACTGTGACGGTCACCATGCCGGACGGAATGACCTGCCTTGTTGCAAGCGGAGACAGGTTTGAATCGTTGAAAGAAGACCTGCCGCCGGGCGGAATTCCGGGGTAGAGTCCTGCATCCAATCGCCTGTAACCTATTGATTCAATTAGCGCCGTTCTGCATCCAATTTGCCAGAAAAATGCAGCAAAATAAGGCGAAACTGGCGGAACTTCTGGGTCCGCCACCAAAACTGGAAGGTATCTGAAGGCACCCTTTTTGCGGTGTTTGGCGATGCTGTCTCAAACGAGGCCCGTCAGCATCAGGCCAGGCTGGTCAATCAGTGAAAATCCCTTGAACCCGGGATGATGCGTGCGTTCCGTGGGTGGCCGAGTGTAGGTGCCGGAATCGGGTGTTTCACGTCGTCTGTGCCTGAGAGCGGCGGCATAAGGCTTCGGTCCGACAGGCGCAGAAGGATGTCGCTGCGGTCCTGCAGGCTTTCGACGACAATATGAATCACGCCTGAACCCGGGTCGCGCTGCAGGCGGCCCGTCACCTGCATGAGCCGGGCGGTCATGATCACCTTGCGAAAAGCCTCCATCACCTTGGGCCAGACCACCAGATTGGCGATTCCGGTTTCATCCTCCAGCGTGATGAAACAGACGCCCTTGGCACTGCCGGGGCGTTGACGCACCAGCACCAGCCCGGCCAGTCGCAGGCGCCGACCGTCAGGTTTTTCAGACAGGTCAACCGCGCGCATGTAACCCTGCCGGGTCATGCTGTTGCGCAAAAAGACCATCGGATGCGCCTTTAGTGACAGGTGCAGCGTCTGGTAATCGGCCACCACTTGCTCGCAAAGCGGCATCTGCGGCAGCCGGGTCACAGGTTCCGTCCCCTCATCGCGTCCGGGCTGGAACAGTGGCAGATCGGGGGCATCGCGCAGCGCCTTCGCCTCCCATAGCGCGGCACGGCGGTCGAGGCCAACCGATTGGAACGCATCGGCGGCGGCCAGCGCGCGGATCGTGCGGCCGCTTATGCTTGCACGCGCGGCCATATCGGGCAGGCTGACAAAGGGCTTATCGCGCGCCCGCATCAGCCGCTCTGCGGCTTCGCCCCCCATGCCATCCACTTGTCGCAGACCCAATCGCAGCGCAAAGCCTTTGCCTGAAGGCTCCAGCGTATTGTTCCACTCACTGAAATTCACATCAACTGCACGCACCTCCACCCCGTGTTCCCGCGCGTCGCGCACGATCTGGGCCGGTGCATAAAAGCCCATCGGTTGCGCGTTCAGCAGCGCGCAGGCGAAAGCGGCGGGGTAGTGGCATTTCAACCAAGACGAGACATAGACCAGAAGTGCAAAGCTGACTGCGTGGCTTTCAGGAAAGCCATAGTCGCCAAAGCCCTTGATCTGGTTGAAACAACGTTTGGCGAAATCGGGGTCGTAACCGCGGGCGATCATCCGGCTGACCATCAGGTCCTCCAACTCGCCGATGGTGCCGTGCGACCGGAAGGTGGCCATGGCGCGGCGGAGCTGGTTGGCTTCCTTCGATGAAAACCGGGCGGCCTCCATGGCGATCTTCATCGCCTGTTCCTGAAAGATCGGCACGCCAAGCGTGCGGCCGAGGATATTCTTCAACTCGTCCTGCGGATGCTCCGGCCCCGGTGTGGGATAGACCACCGGCTCTGCCCCGCTGCGGCGGCGCAGATAAGGATGCACCATGTCACCCTGAATCGGGCCGGGGCGAACGATGGCGACTTCGATCACCAGATCGTAGAACCGGCGCGGCTTCAGCCTTGGCAGCATGTTCATCTGCGCCCGGCTTTCCACCTGAAACACGCCGACGCTGTCGCCCCGGCACAGCATATCATAGGTGGCTTTGTCGTCGGGCGGAATCGACGCCAGATCGTGATCTACCCCATAATGTGCGCCAAGCAGGCCAAAGCATTTGCGGATACAGGTCAGCATTCCCAGTGCGAGTATATCGACCTTGAGGATGCCCAACGTATCAAGATCGTCCTTGTCCCATTCGATGAAGCTGCGGTCGGGCATGGCGGCATTGCCGATGGGCACGGTTTCATGCAGCGCGCCGTCGGTCAGGATGAAACCGCCGACATGCTGGCCAAGGTGCCGGGGCATGCCGATCATCTGTTCGGCAAGGCGGATTGTGCGTGACATCAGCGGGTCTGTCAGATCAACCCCGGCCTCGTTTGAATTGGCCTCGCCCATGCTGGTGCCCCAACTGCCCCAGACGGTTTTTGCCAGCGCGGCTGTTACGTCTTCGGACAGGCCCATGGCCTTGCCCACGTCACGGATCGCACTTCGGGGGCGGTAATGGATGACGGTGGCGCAAAGGCCCGCCCGGTGGCGGCCGTATTTTTCGTAGATGTGCTGGATAACCTCCTCGCGCCGCTCATGTTCGAAATCCACGTCGATATCGGGCGGTTCATCCCGGTCCATGCTGATGAACCGTTCGAACAGCAGTTCCTGTTCTGCAGGGTCGACCGAGGTGATGCCCAGCACAAAACAGACCGCCGAATTGGCAGCCGAGCCGCGACCCTGACACAGGATGCCCTGCGAGCGCGCCCAAAGAACGATTTCGTGGATGGTCAGGAAATACTGGGGAATTTTCTTGATGCAGATGATTTCCAGTTCCTTGACCAGCAGGTCGCGCACTTTTTGCGGTAGCCCGGCGGGATAGCGACCTGCCGCACCTTGCCATGTCAGCTTGCCAAGTTGGCTCTGGGCCGTTTCGCCCAGTGGCACGGTTTCCTGCGGGTAGTGATAGGCCAGTTCGTTCAGGCTGAACTGGCAGGCATCGGCCACCTCGCGGGTGGCGCGGATGGCATGGGGCCAGTCGGCGAACAGGCGTTGCATTTCGGCGGGCGATTTCAGATGGCGTTCGGCATTGGCCTTCAGCAGGAAACCCGCTTTGCGGATCGTCGTTTTCTCGCGGATGCAGATCATCACGTCCTGAAGGGGGCGGCGTTCGGGGCTGTGGTAATGCACATCGTTCGTGGCCAGGATCGACAGGCCGTGCGCGCGCGCCAGCCGGTCCAGCCGATTGATCCGGGCCCGGTCATCACCATGGTAAAGATTGCTGACGGCGATGTGCCGCAGCGTTGGCAAGCGTCTGATCAGATCGGGTAGCCGCTTGGGCAGCCTTTCGTCGGGGATCGCGATCAGCTGCAACCCTTCGGCAAGGGTGGCAAGATCATCAAGCGTGATGTCGCAGACACCCTTGATCTGCCAACGGTCCTCGCCGTCATGGCGTTTGCCCTTGGTAAGCAGGCTGCACAACCGGCCATAGGCCATCCGATCCTGCGGATAGGCGAGAAACGCCTCGCCCGTAACCAGCCGCAGGCGGCAGCCTATGACGGGCCGCAGGTTGGCCTTGTGCGCTTCGGCATGAAGGCGCACCACCCCAGCCATGGTGTTGATATCGGCCACACCAAGCGCGTCATACCCAAGCGCATGGGCCGCTGCTATCAACTCGCTGGCCTCGGATGCGCCGCGCAGAAAGGAAAACGGCGTGGTCACCCCCAGTTCCACATAATCCGCACGCGGATTGGGCGGAAAATCCCCGGTGAGCGTCTTGCGCATGTGGCGGTTGTCCATCTCGGGCATCACGCGAAAATCCCGTGCAGGAACCAGCGGGGGCTGCCACCGCGACCATCGCCATGCAGCCCCTCTCGATACAGCCAGAAGCGGTGGCCGGTTTCATCCTCGATCTTGAAATAATCGCGCAGGCGGGTGCCGGGGCGGTCCTGCCACCATTCCGGTGCAATGCGTTCCGGCCCCTGATAGCGCGCCACGCGATAGCTGCGCCGTCGCCACTGGAATTGCGCGGGTGGGCCTTCGGGCACGGCATAGAGCACATGCACCTCTTCGGCGGGATCCAGCAGGCGTTGCGGACGTTCGGGCAGTTTGCCTTGATTGACGGGCAAACCGGTCATCGGCGCAGGCCTGGCCTCGGCGCGTTCGGGAATATGGCTGGCAGCGAGTTGAGGCTGGCTCAGCGCGTTTCGGCCAAAGCGGGCGGTCAGCCGGTCGATGAGGTGGGCAAGCTCCAGCCCGGCATCCGTGCCGCCCGCCAGATCAACCTGCCGGATGCCAAGGTCTTCGGTGACCGTTGCCTCAAGTGCGATCAGGTCAAAGCCGAAACCGGGGTCGATCTTTTCCAACCTGTCACGGAAAAGAAAGGCCAGATGGGTGGCGTCCCGGCTGGGCGAGGCACAGGCCACCTCGATCCGGCTGACTGTGCCATCGGTACGATAGACGGTCAGGCGCAAACGCCGCACACCCTGATGGGCCTTGGCCAGTTGGTCACAAAGTGCCGCGCACAGACCAGGCAGGTGGTTGGTGGGGTCGAAGATCGGCTCGGCCAGACGGATGTCACTGCGAAAGATCGGCGGCGCCCCGGTTGAAGACACCGGCTCTGGCAGATGCCCTGTCATTTGGTCCAGCCGGATCAGCGGGTTCCGCGCCGGGCCCGCGCGGGCAAAGCGGCGGGCCAGTGCAAGCCGGGGCAGATCGGTCAGAGCCCCGATCGTGCGCAGCCCCAATCGGTTGAGCAAGAGCACCGTTTCCGCATCCAGCCGCAGGGCCGCAGCGGGCAATCGGGCGAGATTTGCGGCGCTGCACCAGATCGGCCTGACGGCCCCGAAATGCGCCAGCGCCCAGGCCGCCCCCCAGGTTGGCGCCAGCGCCAGCCGTGCGGAAAAGCCCAAAGTGGACAGATCCGCCTCGATCCCTTCCAGCATTGCGGCCTCTCCACCCCACAGATGATCTGATCCGGTGGAGTCAAGGATCAGCCCGTGCCCCCCCGCCATGGCATCTGCCCCCCAATCATCGCTGGCCACCCAAGGGCACCAGCGCCGCGCCCAAAGCGCCAGACGGTTCAGCGCAGCAAGGTCACCGCGTGGGTCGGCGAAATCCACCTTCAGCATAGGGCAAAGTGCGCGCATGTCAGCCACCCGCGCGCCCACTGTCACCCCCGCAAGATGCGCGGCGCGGTTCGTCGCATGAATGACCAGCCCATGCGCCCCTTCGACCGACAGGGCTTGCGGCAGGTCATCTGGCGGTGCGCTGCCCGCCCGCTGCTGCGTCATCTGCCACCGCTCCATCGGGAATTGTGGCAACCAGATCGAGATGATCCGCCGTCCAACCTGTCCCTCGTTCATGGCGCGCCACCCATGCGCCTGGTCGTGCGTCGCGCGAGCGGAACAACTCGACCCGCCAGCACGGATCGCCAGAGGCGGACACATCGTCGGGATTGATAGCCGAAGGCAGAGTTGTGATCCGCCAGCGATCGCGCGCAGCACTCAGGTCGGCAGTAGCACCCTGCCGGATCAGCCAGCAGGGTACACCCGTCGCCTCGGCCCGCAGGGCCAGTCGCTTCATCGCGGTGAAATTCACAGCCGGGGTGTCGCCCCGGATCTCGGCCACCACGGCGGCCAGGGCCTTGCATCGCAACCCTTCCTCGGCCGCGATCATCACATCGACCGACCGCGAAAGTTGCATCAGCATCAGCGGCCCACTGTCCCCAAGATCTGGCAAATAGGGGCGCCCGGCCTCGCGCTGTGCCAGCCGATCCTGAAGCCACAGAACCGGCCCGCCCCGCTTCTTGCCAACCTGCGCCATCACGAACCCGGCCGCTGCCGCCTCTGCCCCGGTTGCCGCAAAAACCTCGGCCAAGGTCGCGCCAACCCTGCGCGACCGGGAAGAAGCTGGTGCGAGGCGCACTGTTGAAGAGGGATATGTCTGAAGCATTGCACACGGAATCACAGGCCAAATGTTCTTATTTTGTTCTAATACGCTCATGCGGTATTTCATGCAAGGCAGACAGCGCGCGCGGCATTGCTTTGATCACAGTGCTTTCACCCGACTCAGCGCATTTGGTGTAAACTCTGCTGACTGTGCTGCAACAGGGGGATGTCATGACAGCGATGAACGTGGTCCACATGCGCGTCAAGCAGGGGAAGGAAGCCGAATTTATCCGGCTTCACAATGACTTTGACATGAAGGCGATGCCCGGTGGGCGGAATTTCTGGTTGGTAAAATCGGGCGACCGCAGCTTTGTCGTGGTTGGCGAATGGGATAGCATGGCCGCCATGGCCGCTGCCCGCCCGGCGATGATCGCAAGTCTGGATAAGTTGCGCCCGATCCTCGAAGATCTGGGCGGCGGGCGTGGTGTCACCGAACCCTGGTCCGGGGATGTGGCGCTGCATATGGCGCCGTGACCGTACAGAACGTGGTGATCAGTCCCAAAGGCGACTAAAATCGCCATTGGGAATTGGATTTGCATGCGCAGTCACCCGCATGGCGAAAGCGCTTAGTCTTCCAGCACAAACGTGACCATCATATTCACCTGATAGCTGGTGATTTTGCCATCGGCGACAGCAACCTTATGCTCTTTCACCCAAGCGCCGGTCACATTGCGCAGGGTCTTGGAGGCGCGCTTCACGCCCTTTTCCACGGCGTCCTGAAAGCTTTTGTTCGAGGTGGACGACAGTTCGGTCACACGGGCTACGGCCATGGTCATGATCCTTCTTTCAAATGCGCGCGCCGGTGTTTCGGCACGCCGAAGCAGCAAGACTAGCAGGAACGGGGGTTGCGACGGGGAAAATTCTTGACGTTGCAGCAAGCGCTGTCAGGCCCGCCCCGCCGTCAGCCAAACCAACAGCGGGGCAAGGGTGGCGTTACGCCAGATTTGCCTTGAAGAAATCCACCGTCCGCGTCCAAGCCAACTCTGCTGCCGCTTCGTCATAGCGGGGTGTCGAATCATTGTGAAAGCCATGGTTGGCGCCGGGGTAAATGAACGCTTCATAGCGTGTGCCTGCCGCCTTCAAGGCCGCCTCAAACGCAGGCCAGCCCTCGTTCACCCGCGTATCCAGCTCGCCATAATGGATCAGCAACGGCGCCTTGATCTTTGGCACGTCCGCCGCATCAGCCTGCCGCCCGTAGAACGGCACCGCGCCGCCAAGTTCGGGATAAGCCACAGCAGCGGCATTGGCGACACCGCCGCCATAGCAAAAGCCGGTGATGCCAACCTTGCCGGTGCTGCCCGGATCGGTCATCAAAAGCTCCACCGCCGCGAAGAAATCATTCATCAGCTTGGTGCCATCAACGGTTGACTGCAACTCGCGGCCCTTCTCATCGTTGCCGGGATAGCCGCCCACCGAGGTCAGCCCATCAGGGGCAAAGGCCAGAAAACCGGCTTTGGCCAGCCTGCGCGCCACATCTTCGATATAGGGGTTCAGGCCGCGGTTTTCGTGCACCACCACAACGGCGGGCAGGGGGCCGGTGGCCGCCAGCGGCCGCACGCGGTAGGCGCGCACCTCACCATGGCCATTCGGCGATGGATACATCACATATTCGCCGACGATGTCGGGGTCATTGAACGATACCTGTTCGGCCATCGCATAGTTCGGGCTCATCATCCCCAGAATGGCAACGGCCGTCAGCCCACCTACGGCAAATTTACCGGCGCGGTCCAGAAATTCACGCTTGGTGATCCGGCCATGGGCATAAAAATCATAAAGCTCCAAAAGTTCAGGGGCGAAATCCTTGGCTGTCATGCGGGTCATGGTCAACTCCTGTTGCTTGGGGGAAGTCCAAAGGTAGCGTGATTCTGCAAAACCCAAGTTCACAGACGCGTCATCGCCCCCCTGAGTCAGCAAAGCCACAGTGCTGCCCCCATATGCAGTGGTGCCTA
>JAYSSN010000322.1:0-3343 GCA_043720555.1 Rhodobacterales bacterium
ACCCGATCCCTACCGCGTCTGGCTGTCCGAGGTGATGCTGCAACAAACCACCGTCGCAGCCGTGCGCGCATATTTCCACCGCTTCACCGCGCGCTGGCCCACAGTGCAAGACCTTGCCGCAGCGCCCGACGCCGACGTGATGGGCGAATGGGCTGGCCTTGGCTACTACGCCCGCGCGCGCAATCTGCTGGCCTGCGCCCGCGCGGTGGTAACGGGTCACGACGGCAGGTTTCCCCCCACGGCCGCCCGCCTGCAAACCCTGCCCGGTATCGGCCCCTATACCGCCGCCGCCATCGCCAGCATCGCGTTTGACGAACAGGCCACCGTGGTTGACGGCAATGTCGAACGCGTCATGGCGCGGCTATACAATGTGCAAACCCCGCTGCCCGCCGCCAAACCCGCGTTGACCGCACTTGCCGCCGCCCTGACACCCCGCATCCGCCCCGGTGATTATGCCCAAGCCGTCATGGATCTTGGCGCCACCATCTGCACCCCCCGCAATCCAGCGTGCGGCATTTGCCCTTGGATGGCCCCCTGTCAGGCCCGCGCGATGGGCACCCAATCCACCCTGCCGCGCAAAACCGCCAAACCCACCAATCCCACCCGCACAGGCACAATTTGGCTCGCCCGCCGCCCCGACGGCAGATGGCTAACAGAAACGAGACCCGAACGCGGCCTTCTCGGCGGCATGCTAGGCTTCCCCGGCACCAACTGGGACGGCGCAGGCGGCCCCGAACCCGTGGCCGCCGATTGGCAACGCTTGGGCGAAGTGCGCCACACCTTCACCCATTTCCACCTGATCCTTGAGGTACTGCTGGCCCAGACCGAAGGCAACCCGACGCGCGGCAGCTACACCGCCCTGCGCCCGTCAGACCTGCCGACAGTGATGCGCAAGGCGTATGATCTGGCAGCGGCAGCGGCAATCGACGTTCAAATTGGAACAGACAGCCCAACCTTCACCCGGTCCACCACAACATTGGTGTGAAACCGCCGAATATTCGGGTTTTCCGTGAACATGCGCCGGGTGAAGCTTTCGTAACTCGGCATATCCTTGGCCAAAACAATCAAGATGAAGTCTGCATGCCCGGTAACATAATAGCACTGCTGAACTTCCACTAACGCCGCCATCGACCGACGAAATTCGTTAAGCAGGTCAACGCGCTCTCGTTCAAGTGTAACCTCAACGACGAATGTCATCTGAGAGGCCACAAATCGCGAGTCGATAACCGCAATTTCTTTGGCGATCGCGCCGGTTTTGCGAAGGTTTTGCACGCGGCGCTGTGCAGATGCCCGCGAGGTGCCAACTTTATCGCCCAGTGCGTCAATCGTCAGGCGGGTACTGTCCTGCAACGCGCGAAGAATCGCACGGTCGATCTCATCCAGCATTTGGCAAAACTCTCAAAATATTGGCAGACTATGAGTAATACTCCCATTATTGTTATAATATCAAGAAATCTGCCCAAATTGAAACGGTAATCTTGCTGCCGAAGCCTCTGCAAGGAAACCCCCATGACAACGCTCCCCATCCTGTCACCCAGCTACCAAGACCCGCACACCTACCCCAAAGGCGTGGCCTTCCAGGATGGCCAATACCTGCTGATGAAGGATGCCAAAGTATCAGTACTGGATTGGGGCTTTCTGCATTCCGACGCGACCTATGATACTGTCCATGTCTGGGACGGCGCGTTCTTTCGGCTTGACCTGCACCTTGATCGGTTCTTCGCGGGGCTGAAAAAGCTGCGGATGCACATCCCTTATACCCGGTCCGAGGTCGCGGAAATCCTGTTAAACTGCGTGGCCCTGTCAGGCCATCGCGCCGCCTATGTCGAAATGATCTGCACCCGAGGCGGCTCTCCCACCTTCAGCCGCGATCCACGTGATGCAGTCAACCGCTTCTCGGCTTTCGCGGTGCCCTACGGATCGGTCGCAAACCCTGATCAAATAACGCGCGGCCTGCATCTGGCGATCAGCAACGTAGTGCGTATTCCACCAACTTCCCTCAATCCCACCATCAAGACCTACCATTGGCTCGATCTGGTCCAAGGCCTGTTTGACGCCTACGATAAAGGCGCAGAAACCGCCCTGCTGCTTGATACCAACGGCAATATCGCCGAAGGCCCCGGCTTCAACGTCTTCATCGCCAAAGATGGCAGGTTGGAAACACCCGCATTCGGCGTTCTGCCCGGCATAACCCGCCAAACCGTTTTTGATATTTGCCAGTTGCTTGGGATCAATGTCGCGGCACTCGATGTTTCACCCAATGCGTTGACTACGGCGGATGAGGTTTTCATCACCTCAACCGCGGGTGGGATCATGCCGGTAACTTCGGTGAACCGCAGCCAGATTGGCAACGGAAAACCCGGCCCCTTGACCACCCAGATCAAAGATAAATACTGGGACATGCACAGCAATCCCACTTGGGCTACTGCGGTGACGTATAGCTAAGCGCAATCAACGATCTGGCACTGACCACCCGGTCAACCGCAGCAATCCGTCAAAGCGCCCCCGCCACCGCCTCCAGCTGATCAATCGCCATGCCCCACCCATCTGCAAACCCCATATCCGCGTGCCTCGCGCTGTCCTCCGGGGTCCGGTGCAGCGCACGCGCCACATAGCGCGTATGCGGCCCCATATCCTCCATCGTCACGATAGACGTCATTGCCAACCAGGCCTCACAGGGCTGCCAGCCCTGTTTCAGAACCGTCGTGAAAACGATCCGCTGCTGCGGCACAATCTCCAGAAAACAGCCCATGACATGCGGCTGAAACTCACCGCCGTCCTCGCGCATCAGCGTCTCAAACCCGCCTCCCGGCCGCAGATCCATGGTCACGACCTTGCAGACAATCGGTCCCGGTATCCACCATTTCTCAAACTGCAAAGGCTCCGCCCAAGCCCGCCAAACCGCCGCGCGCGGCGCCTTGATGATCCGCGAGATTTCCAGCTCACTGTTCGCCGTCATGTGTGCTTTCCCGTTTGTGCTGTGTTTCTACATAGGCCGCCAGCCGGTCCACCCGGCCTTCTAAAATCTGGCGCTGTTCGGTTAGCCAATCTTCCGCGGCGGCCAATCGTTGCGCGTTGATTGAACATGTCCGCACCCGCCCGACCTTTTCAGACGCGATCAACCCGCTGTCTTTCAACACTTTGACATGCTTCAGAAACGACGGCAGTCCCATGCCAAACGGTGCCGCCAGTTCCGTCACCGACGCCGGCCCACCAACCAGTCGCGCCACCACCGCCCGCCGTGTCGGATCGGCAAGCGCATGAAAGGCGGTATCCAAAGCCATCTGATAGTTTTCCATATGGCATACTATATCAGACAGTTTTCCACTTGGCAACCTTTCCG
>JAYSSN010000323.1:0-3332 GCA_043720555.1 Rhodobacterales bacterium
CCTTCGGACCCACGCTCGGTAAAGATTGACGCGCCATACACCGTTTTACCGTCAATCTCGCGCCCCTGAAAGAACTTGGCGATATCCATCAGTTCAAGCTGTGTTGTCGGTTCGGCGAGCGGGCGGCCATAGTCGGCCAGAAACGCCTCTTGCAACTCCGGACGGGCGAACCAGTCCTTGCGATAGAACCAGCCGTTCGCGTCGCCCATCGCAGGAAGCGCATAATAATTTGGCGTGCCCTTGGGCCAGGTGGAATAGGCATATACCGTGGCCGGCGCGAAATCATCCATGCTGATCGCGTTGGCATCGAAGAAATCATTCAGCTTGACGTAGTGGCCGTTTTCCGCGCCGCCCCCGATCCACTGGCTGTCCCCGATCAGAAGATCGCAGAGCTGGCCGCCGGAGTTCAGTTCGTTCAGCATCCGGTCTGCAAAGTTCGGCCACGGGACGAATTCAAAATTCATCTTGATGCCGGATTCAGATTCGAATTCCTTCGACAACTCGACCAGCGCGTTCGCCGGATCCCATGCGGCCCAGCAAAGCGTCAATTCGCCACCCTGCGCGTACGCGCCCGAAGCGACCCCCACCCCAAGTGCAAGCGCCGCCGTCGCGGCGAGATAACGTGATTTCATCGTATCCTCCGGTTGCTGAATGAAGGCGGGGCGAATCCCCGCACGTTTTGATTGCCTCTGACGTTAACGGTGGGATTTCCATCCTGCAACATATTTTTGAGGTACGTCCCTCAAATCCGCGCAAGCATCAGATATCCGGAAGATTTTCGCGGATCACGATCTCGATTCTGATCTGCTCCTGGCCCGCGTCCATGGGGGTGCCATCGACCTGTGCCCGCAACACGCGCAGCGCAGACCGCACAAGATGCCCGACGTTCTGCGTAATGATTGCCGCCATTTGCCCGCCGATCAGCGCCGCACGGGCGTGGGCGGTCAGTTCGTGTCCGATGATGGTCACGCGGCCAGCCATGCCCATGGCATCCACCACCTCGGTCAGGGCGCGCTGGCCGGTCCCGAGGATATAAATCCCGTCGATGGGGCCTGTTGTCCGCGCATCGGCAAGCACCTGTTGCAACACAGCCGGGTTGCCGTGTGTCTCCAGTGTCGGCATCACGTCGATATCCGGAAAGTCGCGCAACATGACGGTATCAAAACCGTGGCGACGCTCCACCGCTTCGGTCAGTTGCATGGATTGCGCGAGCACTGCGACACGGCCTTTTCGCAGGAACCGGCCCATCAGAACGCCAGCCGTCTGCCCAGCTGCGCGGTTGTCTATCCCTATGAAATGCAAGCGATCTGTGTTCGGCAAGTCAGAAACCAGTGCCACAACCGCAATGCCGGATTTGGTCAGCGCGCGTACCGCATCGCGCACCACCGGGGTTTCCGGCGCCATCAGCGCCACGCCATCGACCCCATGCTCTGCCAACCGATGCAACGTCGCGGCAAGCGCGTGGGCGTCTTCTGCGGGAAAGCGGATCAGCGTGGTTTGCGTGCGGTTGGTGGCGGCCATCGTCCCGGTTTGCAACAACATATCGGCGATGGCCCCGACAAACTGGCTGCCGTTGTCAGGCAGCACGAACGCCAGCCGATAGCTGCGTTGCCGGGCCAGGTTGGCCGCAGCCACATCGCGGACATAGCCGAGCTTCCGGATTGCGTCATTCACGGCGCGGATGGTGATGTCACGCACGCCGGGGCGCGCGTTCAGAACGCGGTCCACAGTTGCAAGGCTGACGCCCGCCTCGCGTGCAATATCGTTTACGGTTGGTCGCACGGCATTCTCCCTTTTGGGCAATATCCGTGGAAACATGAGGTACGTCAATCAATGAGGTTGCAGGGGCCCGGTTCTGACGCCGCCCGACATCTGCCGTCCCGGCGCGCTGTCTGAAAACCCGAAAACGACGACTTGCAGAGCGCAGGCTTACCCATTAGATGAAACCGCGACGGCGGGTGGGCAGGCAGGCTATGCACCGGATTGCAAATCCGAGTAGACCGGTTCGATTCCGGTACCCGCCTCCAGATTTACGCCGCCCGTTCAGGTGCCGCAGTAGGTGACGTAGGCTGCAAGACCCTGTGGCGCGGCCATGGCATAGCGTTCGTTGGCAGGCGTTTGCGTGAACGGGTCGGCAATCGCGGCAAGCAACTGCTCGAACGGGACCATGTCGCCCAGCGTGGCGGCTGACAGCGCGTCTTCGACCATGTGATTGCGCGGGATGATGGCCGGATTGGCGGCATTCATCCGCGCGGCCGCATCGGGTGCCAGACGGGCCTGCCAGCGGGGAAGCCATGCCCTGAGGGCGGTTGCGTCGGCGAAAAGCGGAGCGAGGGTTGTGGTATCGCCTGCGGTTGCCGTGGCCAGGCGGCGGAAGGTCAGGGTCCAGTCGGCGCCCTGCCCCTCCATCGCGTGCAAAAGATCATCTGCGAGCGCGCCATCGTCGTCCTGCGCGCCATCAAGCCCCAGCTTTGCCCGCATCCGTTCAACCCATGCGCGGCGATATTGCGCCGCGATGCCGGTGAGACGATCGTTCGCAACATCGACAGCGCGGGTGTCGTCGGCATCAAACAACGGCAGCAGGGTTTCGGCCAACCGCGCGAGGTTCCATCCCAGGATCAGAGGCTGATTGGCATAGGCATAGCGTCCGCTGCGGTCGATCGACGAAAATACGGTGCCGGGGGCGTAATCCTCCATAAAGGCGCAAGGGCCGTAGTCGATTGTTTCACCTGAAAGCGTCATGTTGTCGGTGTTCATCACCCCGTGAATGAACCCCAGCCCCATCCACCCGGCGATCAGGCGGCATTGCCGGTCGATCACCCGGTCAAACAGGACAAGATAGGGATTCGGCGCGTCTGCCGCGTCCGGATAATGCCGCGCGATGGTGTAGTCGGCCAGCGCCCTGACCTTTGCCATATCGCCGCGCGTTGCAAAAAATTGAAATGTGCCGACGCGGATATGGCTGGCCGCTACCCGTGTCAGGACCGCGCCGGGCAGCGGTGTTTCGCGATACACCACCTCGCCGGTCGCCACGGCGGCAAGCGCGCGCGTTGTAGGGATGTGCAGCGCGTGCATCGCCTCACCGATCAGATATTCGCGCAGGACGGGGCCGATGGCGGCCTTGCCATCACCGCCGCGCGAGAACGGCGTCAGTCCCGAACCTTTCAGCGCGATGTCGCGGCGCTGGCCCTTGCGGTCTGTCACTTCGCCCAGCAGCAGCGCGCGGCCATCACCGAGTTGGGGAGAAAAGCCGCCAAACTGATGGCCGGCATAGGCCTGTGCGACAGGCTGCGCGCCGTCTGGTACGGCAGCGCCCGATAAAAGCATGGCGG
>JAYSSN010000324.1:0-3326 GCA_043720555.1 Rhodobacterales bacterium
TCGTGCAGACCATTGGAGTCGCACTTGACTTCGCCGACGATGACGGCGTGAAAACCAAGGAAGATGTGTTTGCGGTTTACGACGCCAACTATTATTTCAACGACAGCTTCTATGGCTTCGTCTTGGGCAGGGTCGAATCGAACGGTCTGGCCGTACTGGCCAGCGACGTGAAAACTGATGCGTTCATCGGATTTGGTCCAGGCTACCGGATCATCAACCAGCCGAACATGGCCTGGCGCGTTCAGGCGGGTATCGGCCTGAGCTATCTCAAAAACGGTATCGATGAGAGCGAAACCGAGACGGGTTATATCGCGTCATCGCGGTTTTTCTACGCGTTCAACGAAAACTTCTTCGCCACAAATGACACCGATATCCTGAAGTCGGATTCCGCGCTCCGGATCAACAACGATCTTGGGGTGAACTACAAGATGACGGACTCGTTCGCGACACGGATCAGCTATCTGACCGAGTATAACGACAGCCGTGCAATCCGCACGGACAACAAGTTGGGCCTTTCGCTGGTTTACGGGTTCTGATCCCTCGGACCCGCACAGCGAAGTGAAGGGGGCGGGGGAACTCCGCCCCCTTTGCATAGCTGGCGGCTGGCCGCGCGGGCGACCTGAGGCACGCATGGGTGCAGCCAGTAGCGCCGCAGTGCCGGGCGCTTCGTTGGTGTGGGGGCTGAAGGTGGCGGGCCCGCAGCGGCCGTGAAGGCGTGAATTTCCCGAGAGCCTGAGTGTTCAGGTTGGTCACCAGATACCAGGGCCAGAACCCTGACAGAGCCAGCTCCCTCGGAGATGCTTATCGGCCACTGGAAAAGGGCCAAGCACGAGAAGAGCAGAACCCGCCAATCCGAAAGGTAGGGCCGATTGCCCCCGTATGCAAGAGCTAGCGGCCGGCGACGTCCAAAACCGTTGTGCGCCGCTTCAGATATGCCACGCCCAACTCCACCAGCGCCACAGTGGCCATCGCCAGATGCACGCCCACGGGCATCACCTCGCCGTCCACCCAGTGCTGGCCTGCGTCGATCAGATACAGCGCGACAATGCCGCCAAAGATTGAGGGATGTTCACGCCGGATCACGCTCAGCCACGAAAACGCCATGTCGGGGGCCTGCCAGCCGGTCAGTCGTGGCACGAACGCCGGGGTTGCTGTGGCCCAGTCGGTATAGTCAGTGCCGAATTTTGTCGCCAGAAACGCCTCTTCGGCGGCGATGATGCGTTCATAGTAGATCAGCAGAACCAGCGCGAAAATCACTGCCAGACCAATGCTTTGCGCGTAAAGGACGACGCCCAGATACATCATGCAGTTGCCCAGATACAGCGGGTTGCGCACCAGCGAATAGGCGCCCGTGGTATTCAGCCGGGTCGCCACCTGCCCGGCCGTGTTGCGCCCTGATGTACCCTTTGGCACAAAGCCCACGGTCAGGATGCGGATCGCCTCGCCCAGCGCGACCAGTCCGATGGCGGAAATCTCGAACACCTCGCCCCAGAGTTCGCCCAGCACCGCTTCGGCCTGTTCACCCTGCAGCACAGCCCAGATGATCCCCGGCACAAAGGCCAGCAAAACAAAACTGCGCCACCGGAAAAGGGCAGCACCGGTCTCGGCCATCTGATCGCGTAAAAGCATGTGTGTCCCCCACCCGCTGCGCCTGCTATGCACTTTCGCGGCATTCTCGGCAATCCACCGGATATCCGCCATTTGCCGTAATCTGACGAAAATCTACCCGTGTCAGCACGCGCTTGCCAGATGTTCATCCTTCGTTCATGATCCACAGATGCTGACGACCGGTCTGCCCCTGCCAATCACTGCCGGACAGCGCCTTGCGCGCGGGGTGTGCCGGCATTTGCGCAGCCTTGACTTCGTGACGGTGGAGGAACTGGTGCCCGCCCCCGGCCTGCGGGTCGATGTGATGGCGCTTGGCCCCAGGGGCGAGGTCTGGATCATCGAATGCAAATCGGGCCGGACAGATTACCAGACGGATCGCAAGTGGCAGGGGTATCTGGAATGGAGCGACCGGTTCTTCTGGGCGGTCGATGCCGGTTTCCCGACCGACCTTCTGCCGGACGGCACCGGGCTGATCCTGGCGGATGCATATGACGCCGAGGTGTTGCGTCTGGGCCAACTGACCCCCCTGCCCCCGGCACGCCGCAAGGTGATGGTGCAGAAATTCGCCCGCCACGCGGCCTTGCGCCTGCAGGGCATCCGCGATCCGGGGTTTGGCGAGGCCTGGGCCTGACTGCGACCAGCTCTTTCGCTTTGCCCGAATACTCAGACCAGCACCCGGTTGGCCGCAGGCCCGAGAGTGCTCAGGCAAGGTGCGCCGCAGGCGCGCTATGCAAAAGCCGCGCCTAGCGCCGCTTGCCTTTCGTGCTCACGGCCCGTGCCGCCTCGGCCGCGGCACGCAGTTCTTCGGCGATTTCATCGGCCTCTTCCGGCTCGAAGTCGAGCGGCAGTTCGATGCCGCCATCGGCCACCACATAGATGCGCACCATGCCGGCATCAGTTGGACCGATCTGCAGGTTTGCCGCAATATCGCTTTGCTTGTCGATGCCCATGGCCGGCCCTTTCGTCATCCCGGTCCGGGGGTAGCGCGCCAGATCACGCAATGCAATCCACCTCTTGCAATCGCGTCCGCGCAGGGGTATTTCGCGGCCCAAGTGCCGATGTAGCTCAGTTGGTTAGAGCACTAGATTGTGGATCTAGGGGTCGCCCGTTCGAGCCGGGCCATCGGTACCATTCCCCGCCCTGCCCTTCACCCTGCGCCGCAGCCCGGCTATGATGCGCGTCCAAACCTTGAGGACGCCGCATGACCCTTGCCCGCATTCCCCAGACCATCGCCAGTGAAATCGGGGCACAGGCCGCGCAAGTGATTGCAGCGATTACCCTTCTGGATGAAGGCTCCACCGTGCCCTTCATCGCGCGCTACCGCAAGGAGGTGACGGGCGGGCTGGACGACACCCAGTTGCGGGCGCTTGCCGAACGTCTGACCTATCTGCGCGAGATGGAGGCGCGGCGGGCGACAATTGCAGGCTCGATCAGTGACCAGGGCAAGATGACGGATGCGCTGGCGCTGCAGGTTGCACGCGCTGCGACGAAGGCAGAGCTGGAAGATATCTATCTGCCCTACAAACCCAAGCGCCGCACCAAAGCGATGATCGCGCGGGAAAACGGGTTGCAGCCGCTTGTGGATGCCATCCTTGCCGACCGGCACGCCGATCCGCAGATGCTGGCCCGCGCCTGTCTGACCGAAGCTGTGCCCGATACCAGGGCCGCCCTCGAAGGCGCGCGCGATATCATTGCCGAGGGGCTGGCCGAACAGGCCG
>JAYSSN010000325.1:0-8609 GCA_043720555.1 Rhodobacterales bacterium
TGGACGCGCCGCTGACGGGGACAAGCGGCGCGGATGTGCTGACCGGGGGGATGGCCGGCGACCAGATCTATGGCGGTAGCGGGGCGGACAGCCTGACGGGGGGCGGGGGCTGCGATCTTCTGTCGGACGGGGCGGGCGAGGATGTGCTGACGGGGGGCGGCGAGGCGGATGTCTTTGTGCTGTCGGCCGACGGGCAGACCGATACAATCCGCGATTTTGCGCTGGGGGTGGACCGCATTGATCTGTCAAACTGGGGGCGGGTGTTTTCATTGCAGGGCCTGACGCTGCAATCGCGCGCGGACGGCATTGCCATCAGCTTCGGGGCCGAGACTCTGATCGTCGAGACGGCGAATGGGGCCTCGCTGACGGCTGCGGATTTCGTCGCGTCCGATCTGTTCGGGCTGTGGCATCTGGTGCTGCCGGTGCCGATGGAGGAGGTGCCAGCGTCGCCGCCCGATCCGGGGGATAACGTTCTGATGGCGACGCACGGTGCGGATACGCTGAACGGTGGGGCGGGGTTTGATACGGTGGACTATTCGGCTGCCATGACGGGCCTGATGATCGACATGCTGAACCCTGCAGCGGGTACCGGGATGGCGGCAGGCGATGTCTTTATCCAGATCGAGGCGCTGCGCGGATCGCCCTTTGGCGATACGATTGTGGGCGGCGGATCGGATGACGCGCTGATCGGGGGCGCTGGGGATGACGTGCTGGCGGGGCGGGAGGGGGCGGATGTGCTGTACGGCGGGGCCGGCGGCGACAGCCTGAACGGGGGCGCTGGCGACGACATATTCTGGGGCGGTGCGGGGTCCGATCTGATGGAAGGCGGCGATGGGTTTGACGTCGCCGCTTACTGCGCCGTCGGCAATCGCGGGGTGTCGGCCGACCTTGCAAATGTCGCCCGCACCCGCGGGGATGTGCCGAGGGATCGGTATGTGTCGGTCGAGGGTCTGCTGGGTACCGCGTTGGCGGACAGGCTGTCGGGAAACGCCGTTGCCAATCATCTTGGCGGTGGTGTCGGCAATGACAGCCTTGCGGGCGGCGGCGGTGATGATCTGCTGATCGGCGGTGCGGGCAGCGATACCCTGAGCGGGGGCGCAGGCCGTGATACCGTGGGCTATGCGGCCCCTGCGGGTAGCGGTGTGACCGTGGACCTCGCGACCAGCCGCGCCAATCGTGGCGAGGCGCGGGGCGATCGGTATGTGTCGGTCGAGAATGTGATCGGTACTGCGGTCGGTGACACTCTGTCGGGCAACGAGGTAGCCAACACCCTTGAGGGCCGCGACGGGGACGATGTGCTGTGCGGGCGGGGTGGCGATGACACACTGGTAGGCGGGCGAGGAGCGGACCGGTTTGTCTTTGTGCGCGGTGCGGAGGGGGATGTGATCCACGACTTTGCGCCGGGCGAAGGGGATACGCTGGCGCTGGCGCGTGATCTGATCGCGTCGGGGCTGGATGCGCAAGGCGTGGTGCGCGACTATGCCCGGATTGAAAATGGAACGGTGGTTCTGGATTTCGGGCTGGATGACCAGATCACGCTGGTGGGAGTGAATTCAGTTGCCGGGTTGTGGGCGGGGATCATGATTTTTTAGGCGGAAGTGCCAAAGTAGGCGGCTGGCAACGTTCCGGTTGCAGCACGTCGTCGGTGGCCGGATGCGCGGGCGTGGTGACCGGGCAAGGCCGATCTGTTCATGCCCCACTGGCGTTCTGCGCCTTCGACAATGGCGCGCAATCGCGCTATTTCGGGTTTGGGCGGATGGGAAAAGGACCGGATATGGGTGAGCATGTACTGGTAACGGGGGGTGCGGGGTATATCGGTGCACATGCCTGCAAGGTGTTGGCGCATGCAGGGTTTACGCCGGTGGTGTTCGATAACCTTGCGACCGGGTGGCAAGCGGCGGTCAGGTTCGGACCGTTTGTACAGGGCGACCTGTTGGATCGCGCGGCGCTGGATGCGGCCTTTGCGCAGTATCGCCCGGTGGCTGTGATGCATTTTGCCGCCCTGTCGCTGGTGGGGGAATCCGTGACCAATCCCGGCAAATACTGGCGGGTGAATGTGGGCGGGTCACTGAACCTGATCGAGGCGGCGGTGGCGGCGGGGTGCGGGCGGTTTGTCTTCTCGTCCACTTGTGCGACATACGGCGATCATGATGGCGTCGTGCTGGACGAAGATACGCCGCAGCGCCCGATCAATTCTTACGGCGCCACCAAGCGCGCGATCGAGGACATGCTGGGCCATTTCGGGACGAGCCACGGATTGCACCACGTCATCTTTCGTTACTTCAACGTGGCCGGGGCCGACCCTGACGGCGAGGTGGGCGAGCGGCATGATCCCGAAACCCATCTGATCCCCCTGATGCTGGAAGCAATTGATGGCCAGCGGGCGGGGCTGACCCTGCATGGAACCGATTACCCAACACCCGATGGTACCTGCATCCGTGACTATGTACATGTGATGGATCTGGCCGAGGCGCATGTTCTGGGCCTGCAGTACCTGCTGGATGGCAAGGGCAGCCGGGTGTTCAATCTGGGCACCGGGCACGGGTTTTCAGTGCGGCAGGTGATCGACCATGCCCGCATCGTGACGAACCGGCCTGTTCCTGTGACCGAAGGCCCGCGCCGTGCGGGCGACGCGGCGGCACTCGTGTCGGGAAGCGGCCGGGCGGCGGCGGAACTGGGATGGACCCCAAACCGGTCCACCCTGCCGCAGATGATTGCGGATGCGTGGCGCTGGGCGCAATCCGGCGGGTATGGTGGCTAGACGGGCGACCTGGGCCAGCCTCACGGCAGGGGTAATATTAGGAATGTGCTAATTTTGGATGTTTGATTCTGTCCTTTCCGGCTAATCAGTCTTCCGTCACTCTGCGCCGGTAACTGTCAGGGGGCCGTCGATGATCCGCACTGGTGCCGCCTACCGCGATTCCATTCGTGGCACGCGCGAGGTGTATATTGATGGCGAACCGGTGCGGGATGTGACCGTGCATCCGGCGTTCAAACCCATCGTCGACATCCGCGCCCGCATCTTCGACATGCAGCACGAGGCGGCGCATCAGGCGATCATGACGGTGGAGGACAATGGCGAGCGTAATGCGGTAGGGTCGGCCCTGCCGTTCACCCAGGACGACTGGTGGGCCAAACGCCGCGCGACCGACCACGTGATGGAGGAAGTCGGCGGCATCGTCACCCGCGTGGGCGATGAAACTGTCGGCGAGATGTGGTCGCTGTACGACGGGCAGGATGTGCTGAACGAGGTCGACCCGCAGTTTGCGCGCAACATCACCCATCATGTGCATGCCGTGCTGCGCCATGATCCTTTCCACGTCAGTGCAAACACCGACCCCAAGGGCGACCGCAGCCTGGCCCCCCAGGATCAGGACCCCGACATGCTGCTGCATGTGGTCAGGGAAACCGATGCGGGCATCATCGTGCGGGGCGCAAAGTTTGAAACGGCGGCGGCCTATGCCAACCAGGCGTTCACCAAGCCCACGATCGGCAACTGGGGCAATGACGCGCTGTCGGATTATGCCGTGGGGTTCATCTGCGATCTGAATGCGCCGGGGCTGAAGTTCATCTGCCGGTCGGGTTTTGCCGGGGCCTCGGGGGGCTGTCCGCGCGCAGATCTGCGCGATTACCCGCTGGCCAACCGGTTCGACGAGGTCGAAGCGATGGTAATCTATGACAACGTGCTGATCCCGTGGGAAAATGTGCTGTTCTACCGGCATACCAGGGCGGCCACGTTCATTCGCGCGACATTGCACCGCTATTCGGCGTTTGCCTTTGTGCAGCGCACGCTGAAGCTGGCCGATATGATGATCGGTGCGGCATTGTTCAACGCGCGGCAAACCGGGTTGGACAAGCAACAAGCCGTGCAGGAAAAGCTGGCGGAAATCGCCGTCTGGCGCGAGTCGATCAATGCGCATCTGACGGCGTCGGTGACATTGGCGGAACGCTCGCCCGCCGGGCTGCTGATGCCGAACCAGTCGTTGCTCATGGCGGGGCGTTGCGTGGCGCTGCATCAGCTGAACCACATGACCCATATCGCGCGCGAGCTGTGCGGCGGGCAGATTTGCGTGACACCCAATGCCGCCACCTTTGACAGTGTGCATACCAAGGCGTGGATGGACAAATATTATACGGTGAACGGCGACTGGCAGGCCGAGGACCGGCGCAAACTGCTGGCCTTTGCGCGCGACCTTATCAATTCGGATTATGGCGCGCATCGCCTGACGTTCCAGTTGTTCGCGCAGGCACCGCCCTTTGCGCAACTGGCGGCGGTTTATCGCACCTTTGACTGGGAGGGACCGCTGGATTTCGTGAAGAAATCGGCGGGCCTGTCGGACCGGGTCAAACCCGCGACCGTGCGGCCCGAGGGCGACGGGGCGGTGACAAGATGGTATACGCCTGAGACGATGAAACGGGCGGCCGAATGACCCGGCAGGATCCTGCTGTCGCGGAACTGCGCGCCGCGGTGGCTGTGCCGTTCGCGCAGGCGTGCGCGATGCCGAAGTCGGTCTATACCTCGGCTGATTTCGCGGCGCTGGAGCAGACACACATCTTTGCACGCGACTGGCTGTGTGCCGGGCGGGCGGACGCCTTGCCGCACCCCGGTGATTATCTGACGCTGCAGATCGCGGGAGAGCCTGTGATCGTGCTGCGCGATCAGGGCGGGCAGCTGCGGGCAATGTCCAACGTCTGTCGCCACCGGATGAGCACGCTGCTGGAAGGTCGCGGCAATGCGCGATCGATCGTGTGCCCCTATCACGCCTGGACCTATAACCTTGACGGCACTTTGCGCGGCGCCCCGGCGATGGCGCTGAACGAGGGTTTCTGCAAGGATCAGATCGCACTGCCGCGCCTCGCATGTGTCGATTGGCAGGGCTGGATCATGGTGTCACTGAACCCCGATGCCCCGGACCCTGCAACGCGTCTGGCAGGGGTGGATGCGCTGGTCGGCGCTTTCCGGATGCAGGACTATGTCGAAGCCTTCCGCGAGGAGTTCCGCTGGAATACCAACTGGAAGGTGCTGGCCGAGAATTTCATGGAAAGCTATCATCTGCCGGTCTGCCATGCGGGCACGATCGGGGGCCATGTCGATCTGAACAAGATGACCTGCCCCGAAGGCCTGCCCGCGTTCAACTATCATTCCATCATCAAGAACGATGCGCTGGACCTGACGCTCGCGCATCCGGCCAACACGCGGCTGACGGGGGACGCGCGGCGCACCACATGGCTGATCTCGGTCTACCCGTCGCTGATGATCACGCTGTCGCCGGGCTATTTCTGGTATCTGGCGCTGACCCCGGATGGGCCGGCGCAGGTGAATGTGCTGTTCGGTGGCGGCCTCGCGCCGGAGTTTGTCAGTGATCCCAGGGCGCACGACCACTTTGTGCGCCTGAAATCGCTGCTGGATGACGTGAACATCGAAGACAAAGGCTGTGTAGAGCGGGTGTTCCGGGGCCTGTCCGCCGGGCTGTCGCGACCCGGACCGCTCAGCCACCTCGAGCGCCCCAACTACGACTTCGCCCGGTATATTGCCGGCATGATGCCATGAACGCTTTCGCCATTTTCTGTCCGCAAATATCCCACGGGGGTCCGGGGGTGTGAAACCCCCGGCGCTTGCCGCGAAAGGAACGCCCGCCATGACGGCCCTCCTGCGTGATGCCTTCCTGGCCGCGATGTCGCACGCCGCCCAGACGGTCAGCATCATCAGCACGGACGGCGCCGCAGGGCGCGCGGGCGTCACCGTTTCGGCCATGGCCTCGGTCAGTGCCGATGCGCCGCAACCGACGTTGCTGACCTGCGTGCATCATCTGTCGCCCGCAGCCGGCACGATCCTCGCCAATGGCTGTTTTTGCGTCAATGTGCTGGCAGATGACCAGTCCTATATCGCCGAGACGTTTGCGGGACGCTTCAAGGACCAGGTGGCTGACAAGTTCGATTGCGCCGACTGGCAGGCGATGGCGACGGGCAGCCCCCGGATCGTCGATGCGCTGGCGGCATTTGATTGCACGGTGATGTCGACCGAACGCATCGGCACGCATCACATCTTCATCGGCGCAGTGCAGCAGGTGTTCACCGCATCGCGTGGCCGTCCGCTGATCTATGCCCATCGCGCCTATGGCAGCCCGAACCGGATTGAACCCGCCACCACACTGACGGCCGGACGCAAGGCACAGGGGCAGCGCCTGGCGATCGGCTGTTTCCACAGCTTTGGCCCCGCCATTCTGCCCGACATGATCCGCCGTCTGACGCAGGCTGTGCCGACCGAGATCACGCTGATCGAAGGCGATCAGCGGCGGGTGACAGAGTCGCTGCGCGCGGGCGAGGTCGAGGTGGCACTGCTGTATGATCTGGGCCTGACTGACGATCTGGATTGTATCCCGCTGATGGACCTTGCGCCCTATGTGCTGCTGGGTGCGGGGCATCCGCTTGCCGGCAAGCCCCGTCTTGCGGCAGCCGATCTGGCAGGCCATCCGATGATCCTGCTGTCCGCGCCGCCATCGGGGGATTACTTTGTGTCGCTGCTGCGTGACGCGGGCGTAGAACCGCAGGTGGCGCTGCGCTCGTCATCCGTTGAGATGGTCCGCGGATTGGTGGGGCAGGGTCTGGGTTACGCGATCCTGGCGACGTTGCCCGCAAGCGATGTCAGTTACGATGGTCGCGCCCTTGTCACCCGGCCGCTGGATACCGAAACCCCGCCCAGTCGCATCGTTCTTGCCCGCAGGCGGGGCGTGGCCTTGTCGGCAGCGGCGGAACGGTTCACCTTCCTGACCCAAGCCCACTTCGCAACTGATGCCTGAAAGAGATCCCATGGCCCACACCCGCATCCGCAAGTTCAACACCCGGGACACCTATCCCGAACAAAAGCTCGACAACGATCTGGCGCAGGCGGTCGTGGCGCGTGGCACGATGATCTTTCTGCGGGGGCAGTGCCCGCAAGACCTTGATACCGCGCAGAACATCAACAGCCATGATCCGGTGGACCAGACCCACAAGGTGATGCAGAACATTCGCCAGTTGATCGAGGAATCGGGCGGGCGGATGGAGCATCTGTGCAAAGTGGTGGTCTATCTGACCGATGTGCGCCACCGCGAGGCGGTTTATCGCACCATGGGTGAGTATATCCGCGGCGTGCATCCGGTGTCCACGGGCGTGGTCGTCACCGCACTCGCCCGGCCCGATTGGCTGGTGGAAATCGACGCGACCGCGATGATCCCGGACTGATGGACCGTCTGAACGACCAGTTGACGAAAACGAATGCGCGGGCGTAACGTGCGACGATTGCAAAGGCGTTTTTCAACAGGAGTTCTCATGACCGATATTATAAAGCAAAAGCCCGTCTGGAAGGTGATCGTCGCGGCCATCCTCGATTTCCTGCTTGTTTTTGGTGGCGGCGGGTATCTGATCGCGCGGTTCACCGGTGGTCTGACCGAAAACGGCTTTGCCCTTGAAGGCGCGCCTGCGCTTGCGCTTTTCGCGCTTGTCATCGGCTATTTCGTGATCTTTGGCCGGTTTCTGGGCGGCACGATTTTTCGCCGGTTACTGGGTATCGCAGGCTGATACGGGGCGGCGCTCCGGGCGTGGCGGATGGCGGGGGCTGTGCTAGGGTTGGTGCGTAACGCCCTTTAGAACTGGTGCGCCATGACGTTCTCGCTGCTTGCCCGCTGCCCTGACACGCATCGCTTTGGCATGGTGATTGCGTCCTCGTCACCCGCCGTGGCGGCGCGCTGTGCGCACGCCCGGGCCGGGGTGGGGGTGGCGGCCAGCCAGAACATCACGGACCCCGCGCTGGGGCCTGCCATGCTGGACCGAATCGAGCGGGGGATGTCGGCGGCGCAGGCAGTGGCCGACGTCGTCGCAACCGCGCCGCATATTGCGTACCGCCAGTTGATGGCCGTCGATGCGCTGGGCGGCGTGGCCAGCCATGCGGGTGCCCGCACGCTGGGGATCTGGGCGATCGCGCACGGGCAGAGCGTGGTGGCGGGGGGCAACCTTTTGGCCAATGACCGTGTGCCGCAGGCCATGGTTGCGACTTTTGCCAGCACGACGGGCGATCTGGGCGACAGACTGATCGTGGCCCTGATGGCGGGGCGCGATGCGGGGGGCGAGGCGGGGCCGGTGCATTCGGCGGGGTTGTTGATGGTGGATGCCGACCGCTGGCCGGTGGCCGAGTTGCGGTGCGATTGGTTGGATGACGGCTGCCCGATTGCCGCTGTCGCCCGCGGCTGGGCGGTTTATGCGCCGCAGATGGCAGCCTATATCCAGCGCGCCCATGACCCGCGCGCCGCGCCATCCTATGCAGTGCCGGGGGATGAATAGACGATGACGCCGCTGCGGTTTTCCCTGCGCCAGCTGGAATACTTCGTGGCGGTAGGGCAGGCGGGTTCGATTGCAGTGGCGGCGCAACGGATCCATGTGTCGTCGCCCTCGATCTCGACCGCGCTGTCGCAACTGGAGGCGGAATTCGGCCTGCCGCTGTTTGTGCGGCGTCCGGCGCGGGGCCTGACCCTGACGCAAAGCGGGCGGCAGTTCATGGGGGTGGCGCAGGCGGTGCTGGCGGCGGCGGGGCGGCTGAACGATCTGGCGAGCGGGATCACCGGCCAGGTGGG